>CAZJLQ010000383.1:0-1692 GCA_964546675.1 uncultured Synechococcus sp. | reverse complement strand
TGTTCATGGACCACCTGGATGAATTTCTGATCGGGGTTCACCCCCCGAACCACCTCGGCTCCCACTGCCTTGTCTCGGACCTCGGCGACGAAATCTTTGACGACGGGAAGGCTCACGTCGGCCTCGAGGAGGGCCCGACGGACCTCTTTCAGCGCTCCCTCCACATTGGTCTCGCTGATCTTGTCCTGGCCTCTCAGCCCTTTGACCGCATCCTCAAAGCGGGCTGACAGCTCATCGAACATCGGCGACGCACCAAACGGATCAATGCAACGATCGTAAAAAGCAGCGCTCCGGTTAGCCCTTGAAACCGGTCTCAGCTCTCAGGGATGTAGGCGTGCAATTTCCACTGAGCACCGTCCCGTCCGAAGATGTATCGGATCGTGAGGCTCTCGGGCGCCGTGCTGCGAACGATTTGTCCGGATGCATCACGCGTCTGGTCGGAATAGGCAACTTGCGCTTGAACTTCAATCCGCTGCGGCGTGGTGCTGACGGTCTCCACCGCCGTCACCGATGCATTGATTGCCTTGCTGTGATCAGATGCAGCATCCACCGCCCGTTCATCGAGCACCCGGTTCACCAGATGCTGCCGAGCCACTGAGGACAAATCATCCTTCTGCGACGGATCCCCTGCCAACACGGAAGCCTTGCTGTCGAGCCAGGCCTGGATCAAGGTCTGAAGTTGGACATCACTGGGTTGGTCGTCCGTCAATGGCTTGACTGCGAGCCCACGGCCGGGCTCCGGTTTCAGCTTGGCCTGAGGTTTTGATTCATCAACGGGGCTCGGTGTTGAGATCGCCTCGATCTCAACCTCGTTCACCGCGGTCGCAGGGACGGGACCCCCGGAACGCCAGGTCGTCAAAGCAAAAGCAAGGGCACCGAGCACCGCCACACCAGCCGCTGCGCCAACCACCACATTCCGGGGCACATCAATGTGGGGACGTTCCTCATCGTCGGAAGCAGAGAGCTCCGGCTCCTCAGCCTTGCCTGCTTCGGAACTGGACAGGGCCACGGGATCGAGGCTCCAAGACTCCGACCATTCACCGGGAGACGGCTCAGGTGCCGGTGATCGCCGAGCCGACTGGCGATCGAGCCGATCGACATAAGCCTGAACATCACGATCGGCGAACCAGGCGTCAAGGTCCACATCACTGGCTTCCACATCCCTGTACCCCGGGAGCACATCCCTTTCAAGCCAAGCGCGGCAGTATTCACACTCCGCTGCAAGTTGATCGCCGGGATGCTCGGCGAACCAAGTCTTCAACTCAGAATCGCGGATGGCGAGGAAGTGGGCCGAAGCGGCGGCAACATTGCCCAGCAGCAGATCCAGACAGCCCAGCAAGGGCATTGGATCGAGATCAGGGTTGGTCAGCCCGTTGAGCTTGTCGCGGGCCTGCTCCAGATGTTCCGGTTTGCGCCGTGAAAAACCAACGGCGGTTAGGGCAAAAACAGCCAGGCAACCGGCTTCAACCGATCCTTGGTCGTGCCAGCTCGAAAACAGATCCACCTGCTCCTGAACAGTGAGGAAGCGCCTGATCTGCTTGAAAAACGGTTCGAAATCCTCCTGAACCAAGCCACCGGCAAGGGCCATGGGGTCGCCACTACCCTCCAGTCCACCCCGGTCGTCCACCAACTGCTTGAGCAGTTGCAGGCCCTGCTGGTGGGACGTCTGATCACCGAGGTCCCTGCTGAGCA
>CAZJLQ010000382.1:0-1716 GCA_964546675.1 uncultured Synechococcus sp. | reverse complement strand
AATCACTCGATAAGTATGAGCAATAGGAGATCACAAACCAGCTAATTACCAGCTGCGAATTGCCATTCAGTCTTGATGCCATTTGGCCTTGCAGGCATCCATACAAAGCGAAAATTTCGATTCTTCGCAAGTTGCAGAGAAAAATGAATATCTACCGTTGGGAGGTCAATCTAGACTTAAGTTTTACCTGAATGAATATTGGCAACCAACCAAAAGCCTCTTGATTTCATGCATTAAAATATCCTTCGAACACTGCCAGTACTGTTGATCAGTGCTAAGGAATCCTGAGATCGCAATGACAGGATGACAAGCCTGGTGAAGAAGAAAATGTTCTGCTTTTCAATCGAGGAGAACAAAGGCTGCCTAATTGTGAAGGCGCAAATCTGACTGGCGCATGCTTTAACGGCGTTCATCTTATCAACATCATTCGCCATAGTGGCACCAAAAAAATCGGCACCTCACCCTGCACAGCAGAGAAACTGAACGTGGCTTAATTCACATTTAGACGCGTCAGTCGTGGCTGGGACATTTGTAGCCAGCACAACACTCAGAACAAAGAGGGAAATCCTTGGTGCAGTCAAAACTTACAGATGACCCAGGACACTCAGGCCACCCTTGCTTTGCAGCAGCAGCTCTTGATGGTGGATAGGGCCAATGCTGACGGAAGAGGAATCCGGCTGAATCAATCCCCTGTCGGGGGAGGTGGTTTTTGGCTGTAACGGCGATCGTCTGCAGCTCGTTAAAAGCTGCGTCATCCACTGCTGCCCTCTGACGCTCTCAGTAGAACCAGCTCCAGGGGTTCGTCCGCGCTGGGGAGCAGGCCGGTCAGACGGGTACGAAACTGCCGAATCATCTGCGTGGACTCGTGCTGTCTTCAATCTGGCGAGTGGAAAACAGGTTGATTGGAAGCGATGGTGTTGATGACCATCGAAGCTGACCGGTCCACAATCGGTCCTCATAGCCTTGTTAAAGCCTTACAAAGTGCTGGCATAACTGCATTCTGCCTTGGTCTTGAAAATCAACGTGGGCGCAAGCCCACCGTCGGTTCGAATCCGACCCTCTCCGCTGTGTCGATGCTTCGGTTGCAGAAACCCCATTTTTGACGAAGATTTTTTGTTGGAACAACAGCAACACAAACCAAAGCGATGCCCATCCCCGATGAAGAGCATCCAGCACAGTTAGCGATCGAACCTCAATCGTTCACAGGAATTCCGATCGTGCCTGCTTCACGAATTCGAGGACAGCTTGAGGAGCAGCTGCATCCCGGCTTCCAGAGGCAACGTCTCGATAGAGATCAGCAACCTTCCATGCGGATGTTGCTGCATCACTGCTAAAACGCGGGATGAGATGAACATGGAGGTGAGGCGCACCCTCGCCAAATGCAATCGTGTAAACACGATCACAACCTGTTCCTCGACGGACAAGATCGCAGGCGTGCTTCAGCGCACGACCCCAGTCCGCCATCTCACGATCAGTGAACTCCCAGGGCCCGGCACAATGACGGACGGTGTCGAGCAGGAGCCACCCCAGCAATGGGGCAGGATTGCTGTGATGCCGAAGCATCCAACAATCGGAGTGCGAGATCACATGGTCCTGATACTGAATCGGGTCTTGATGCAGTGCACAGATCGCACATTCGCTGGAGGAATCGAAAGCCACAGAAAGCCGATCAAGAGCGAGAGATTGAATCGAAAACAATAAAAACGCCTAAACTCA
>CAZJLQ010000381.1:0-1723 GCA_964546675.1 uncultured Synechococcus sp. | reverse complement strand
GAACGCACTGATGGCGATTCAGCATTCCGGCAACAGTCAGATGATCGAGTCGCTTCAGGCGGCGCTGCAAGGGCGTCAGGCCCGGCTGGAGCTGCCTGATTTGCCTCGTCCAGGGCAGATCGCCATGAGTGGACCTGAGGCTTACCTCTCCCAGACGTCTGACAGGTTCAAGAGGCAGCGCTAGCCCTGTCTCAATTGAGATGGCTGCCGTCATGGCATCGCACCACGCGACCTGCTCCGCGTAGCTCCTGGCGGTAGTGGGATGCCACGGGGTGATCGTCCATGCTGTTGATGCTGTCGATCCCGATGCCGTTCCTCCCGTGGTCGCGACCGGAGCTGTGTCTGTAGAGACCATTTCCCAGGTGCAATCCAACGTGGGTGCAGCGCCTGGGTGATCCGAAGAACAGGAGATCGCCGGGGCGCAGCAGCTGCGTGTGATCCGGACGGACGGCAACTGGGGTGCAGAACTGTTCCTGTTGGTAGGCGTCTCTTGGGATCCAGATTCCCTGGCTTGCGAACGCCAGCTGCATCAGCCCTGAACAATCGAGGTTCGGGCGGAGTGTGCCCCCCCAGAGGTACACGTTCGGCATTGCTTCAGTGGCTTCGCTCCAGCGCAGAACATCGGGCAGGCGATTGGTGATGGCCCTCTCGCTGAGTTGTTCCGGACGCCAGGGTGCGCAGCTGACGGCCTGGTCGATCACGTCCTCCCGCTCCAGCCAGCAGCGGTACCCATCTTCAAGGAGCTGAACATGCAGACGATGCTCTGTGCCATTCAGGAGCCGAAAGCGTCTGCCTCGTTGGGCTTGGGTGGCCAGGCCCGCACCACTGACTCTGGCGTAGCCGTTGACGTCTTTGCCCAAGAGCCAGAGGCTGCCAGGGTGCAGCAGCTCATCGGCGAGGGGTGTTCCTAGGGTCGCCATGGCCGATTGCTATCGCTTTGGTTTTTTACCGCCCCGATCAGGCGATGGCGTCCCGTCTGGAGACGGTCCTGGATGCGTTGGATGCCGAGGGCCGGCCCGGTTTGCGCAACAGCCTGGCGCTGACATGGATTCGTTACGAGAGCGCCCAGCCCTCGGCTGGTGAGGGGATGGGGACCGGCTGGAACGAAGCGCGCTCGACCTACCCCGCCAGCGTGGTGAAGCTGTTCTTTGCCGTTGCCGTCGAGCGTTGGCTGCAGAGAGATCTGTTGCCTGACAGCGAAGAACTCAACAGGGCGATGCACGACATGATCGCCGACTCCAGCAACGATGCCACCGGTTTGGTGGTGGATCTGTTGACTGGCACCAGCAGCGGTCCGGAGCTCCATGGTGAACGCTGGCAGCATTGGCAGCGCCAGCGAGGGCTGGTCAACGACTGGCTGACCAGCCTGGACTGGCCGGAACTGGCAGCTGTGAACTGCTGCCAGAAGACCTGGGGTGATGGTCCATACGGCCGAGAACGACTGTTTTATGGCGCCGATAACAGCAACCGGAACGCCCTGACGACATCAGCGACTGCGCGGATGCTCGAGGCGGTGATGACGGGTGCCGTGGTGTCGCCCCCCGCCTGCCGTCGGTTGCAGGGGCTGTTGGGGCGCTCGTTGGATCCGGATCAACGCAAGGCGGATCCTGAGAATCAGGTGGATGGTTTTCTCGGTGCGGGTCTGCCCAGTGGAGTGCGCCTCTGGAGCAAGGCTGGTTGGATGAGCCAGGCGCGCCACGACGCCGCCTGGTGGCAATTCGAG
>CAZJLQ010000380.1:0-1726 GCA_964546675.1 uncultured Synechococcus sp. | reverse complement strand
AGGGGCGATGGGGATGGTGCATCCCCAGCTGGAAGATGCCCTCACCGACCTGCTGGCACGCCAGAAACAGGTGGTTGTCGGACGGAATTACACGGCTGAATCCCGGCTGAGCACACCCCTGTCCAGCGTGGCGATCGCGGGCCTGATCGAACGCACCAGCGGCAAAGATGGACGGGAGCGAATGCTGGAGCAGGAACTGCTGCTGGCACTTGATGGGATCGCCCGCCGGGAACCAGCGCTTCTGAAGGGCAGTCTCACCTTGCAGCTGGGTCAATTGCTACTGCTGCTCACCTCCGAGCTGGCCAGCGAAGGCGGCCTCAGTCAGGACGAAGCCTTCGAAGCCGTCTGCTGCGAAGCTCCCCACGCAATCCGCACCCGCCTGCGCAATGTGCTGATCGATATGGATCATGCCCGTGCAGCACTGGAACGCGGGGAACAACTCCACCTGAGTGGGCGGGTGCAGTGGAAGGTGCCGGAACCACGGGAAGAGCTGCCGAGCGGAGACGGATGGCTGCAGCACCGGATTCGCCTCGGCAGCCTGCAGCGCGTACCGCGTGACTTTTATGCGGGCATCTGGTCACTGCTGCAGCATTGCCGCGGCCTTGTGATCGGGGACAAGCTCGAACGGCGCAATCGCCTCAACAGCCGTTTGGTGCTGGAGAAAACGGCTGGAGAGCGCAACTTCGCTACCCAGGTGGAACATCTGCTGAGCCGGATCGAAGCACCGGAATACCGTCAGCTCTGCGCTGAGTGCCTGCTCTCCCTGATGGCCTTCGTTGAAGCGAACCCAGAGGTTCAGTTCAACGACGACCTGGCCCTGGACGTCGTCATCGGTCATGCCGTGCGCGTGGGCTGGCAACTCACCCACCCCGACATGGACCCCAAGACCTATTCCCTGTGCAAGGCGAGGGCCTGGGGACAGTTCTATGCCTCATCGCCGGCCGACTGCCGCCGCTGGCAGATCGCAGCCCTGAGGCAGCTGGCGGAGCGGGAGGGACTGGTCAGATCGGATCGGTAAGAGGCACGCCCATGTCGGGATGTTCCACCGCCTGCTCGATCAGATCGGCGAGCTGAAGGGCACGGGACGCCTGCCGGCCGTCAACGGCGGGCGTTTCTCGACCGCGAACACACTGCAGAAAGTGCTCCAATTCCGCATAAAGCGGCTCGATCGAGGTGGTGCTGACCTCCTCAATGAAGCCGTCGTTCCGATACAAAAGCTCACCGTGATCGGCGGAATACCACTCGTGGGCCCTGCGGTGGATGTGAAGGGTGTGATTCAAGAAATCGGTTTCAACCAGGCTTGAGCGGCAATGGGCACTCAGGCTGCGGATCTTGCGGTGGCTCATCTTGCTGGCCGTCAGGCTGGCCACAACGCCATTCTCAAAGCCAAGCGTGGCGTTGACGTAATCGATCGGGCCATCGGATGAGCGTCCACCCGCTGCAGCCAGTCGCACGACAGGAGCCTGCGCCAGCTCGAGAACAAGATCCAGGTCATGAATCATCAGATCAAGCACCACAGACACGTCGTTGGCGCGATCGGCGTGGGGACTATGGCGGCGAGCCTCCAGCACCACCACTTCCTCATTCGCCACCACTTTGATCAATTCACGGAATGCCGGATTGAAGCGCTCGATATGCCCTACCTGAAGCAAGCAGTTCGCTCGCTCTGCGGCATCGATTAAGGCGGAGGCTTCATCTTGGCTGGCCGCAATGGGCTTCTCGATCA
>CAZJLQ010000379.1:0-1733 GCA_964546675.1 uncultured Synechococcus sp. | reverse complement strand
CTCTAGTGCCAAAACGACGGTGATGATCTGCCGAGGGTGATTGATCATCCACCGATGTGCACTTTCGGTGAGAACTGGTAGGTGGAGGGATGGCAATAGGATGATCACCAGGATCAGCCAACCCAGCAGGTTGATGAGGCGAACCGTCGTTCCGATCAGCGGACCGTGGGACCAGATGGATCGATGGCGGATTAGACGCCGATAGGGCCACCAGATAAAACCCAGTCGCCCCCAGCGATGTAGTGCATTGGAGCGGGTGTCGAGATCAGGAGACAGCCATAGTCCACCAAACAGAAAGGCGATGGCTGCTGTGATTCCATCCATCCATCCCCAGATGAAGCCCACTGCGGCTCCCAGCGGCAGGCTCCAGATCCAGGTGGCCCGATCATGTTGTCGGCCGGATGCCAAGTCGAACCTGTCAACGCACTATGGTCAGGTTGCCGCGTTCAGGCAGAATTGACGCGATTGGGCGATTAGCTCAGCGGTAGAGCGCCTGCCTTACAAGCAGGATGTCCACAGTTCGATCCTGTGATCGCCCATTAACAATCCTGGCTAGCTGATCCGACACGGCCCTCTTTGATGGTTGTGTCTTTCCAGGGTCTGAAGCCCAGCCCAGCTCCTTTCCAGAGTTGAAAGATTGGCTGGTCATTCCGATGCAAGCGCTTGTCTAGCCCTGCAGCTCTCGAGATCAGGGCAGATGGACTGGCCTAGATCGTGCTTGCACGCAACTCCTCACCGCTGCATGGCATGTAGGCGTCTAGCCAATGGTTGAGCCCAGCGAGCACGTTCACCACTTTGGGGTCGTGGCGTTGGTGGAAATGATCAGCCCTTAAAAGGGTTTCAGTGCCTGTGACCAACCTCACAGGGACTGCTGACGCAGGTCATCGAGTGAGCCAGTGATTCCGGAGATGGTGTGTGCATCGGAGGGGGACGACCCCAAAGACCTAAACCACACACGTCTCAAAACAATGTTCGAACTCATCAAAGCCAACCAAAAAGGCGTTTCCAAGATTCCTGAAGTCCTTAAGAAAGAAGGTTTGTATGTTGGCAACAAGTCGGCAGCAAAATATTTCCAGGAAGTCGGACAAAGAGGCTTGTTTGCACTCGATCCAAGAAACCTTGAGCCCTCTTTTGAAAAAATTCAAACAGTTTTTGATGAGTCGGATGCCGAACATCTCAGCGACAATGCGAGTGAATCTGGTGTCCTGGTGAGCGAAAATATTCAAGGAACTTTCTTAAGCGACACGATCACAGTCAATGCTCGCAACCCCTGGGGTGTCCATCAGCATGTCAATTACTGGACCGTCGTGGAAGCTAGGGGCGGAAACGACACGATTATCAATGCTCATCAGCACGAAGAAGGAACACTCACTCAGATGGTTCGGGTTGTTGGTGGGAAGGGCATTGATTCATTCGTGGCTTTAACTGGTGGCGATGAAAGTCATTTATCCATCCTCGACATGGAGGCGGGCGAAACGATCACAACCGCCCCAGAATTCAATGTAGTGACAGAGCGGTATAGAGATACTTTTAGCGTTAGGAATGCAGAGGGTGATTACAAGGTTTGGAGTGCTCAGGTTCCTGAAAACCACACGCTTCAACAGCTTTATGATCAATCTGGCAACAATGTGTTTATTTGTGTTCCTGAATTCTAAGGGAAGAAGCCGGGGAGCCTGACGTTCATTCAATGAACTGAAAGCCATACAAGACTCTTGAAGGGAAAAGCAGGGCAG
>CAZJLQ010000378.1:0-1754 GCA_964546675.1 uncultured Synechococcus sp. | reverse complement strand
CAAGGCCACTCTTGGCCAGTTCGATGGTGGTTTCGCTCGGGCGGCTTGGCTTGTTTTGGCGTTGGTCGGAACTGTTGTGAGCCTTGTCGCGCTATGGCGCTGCAGGGATCAGCGCCTGCGTCTGGCCTTTGCTGTGATCACCGGGGGAGGGGTGCTCGGCCTCGGAGCTCAGCAGGAGGTCTGGCGGCAGGATCATTACTGGGGAGGGGTGGCCGTCACGCTGTTGATGCTCCTGTCACTCGCGACGCGACAGGAGATTCTTCGGGATCTGCGCTGGCGTCGCTTGCACATCACAGCCTCCGTGCTGGCAGCGTTTCTTTTTCTTGCTCAGGGAATCACCGGTAGCCGCGATCTGCTCGAAATTCCGCTGAGCTGGCAGAAACAGGCGATCGCAGCCTGCGACTTCAGCCTGCAGCAGTGTCCTGAGCCGGCTATGAAGCAATCGTGAATTCCTGGCGCCGATGTCCCTGTTGCACACAGCCGTCGGAGTGTTCACGATTTCGAATCCGATTGGCAACCTGCCGATCTTTCTGTCTTTCACCAACGGCAATCGCCGCCAGGATCTCGCGATCGCCCGCAGCGCTGCCCTCACCTTTTGTGTGGCCCTGCTTCTCTCCACCTGGATCGGCAACGGCATGCTCGAATTTTTCGGCATCAGCCGTGGTGCGTTTCAGATTGCCGGTGGGGTGATCGTGGTGCTGATTGGTCTCTCGATGTTGCGATCCCAAAGCCCTCCGGAGCACCATGACCCCGCGTCCGTCAGTCGCGATCAGGATTCGGCCGTCAAGGGTGTGGTTCCGCTGGGTATCCCTTTGCTGGCGGGGCCTGGCACCCTCACGGTGGTGATTGCCGATCCAGAAACGTCCACCCTGATGGGT
This sequence comes from uncultured Synechococcus sp., assembly GCA_964546675.1. Taxonomy (GTDB): domain Bacteria; phylum Cyanobacteriota; class Cyanobacteriia; order PCC-6307; family Cyanobiaceae; genus Parasynechococcus. Next base: position 876 of record CAZJLQ010000378.1, on the reverse strand, counting down.
CGGCTCGGAATCAGCGCGGTGGTGCTGGGGCTTGCGTTGGCGGTGTATCTGATCTTCGCGGCGGGCGATCGATTGGCGAGCCGTATCAGTACCTCAGCGCTGCAGGTGTTGACCAAAGTGATGGGCTTGCTCCTCACCGCGATTGCCATACAGATGCTGATCAGCGGTGTTGAATCTGCATTTCCGACCCTGGTTCAGGCGGCTTCATAAACCCAAACCGTCCGGCCGTCGTCCAAACTTCGCAGCTTTTTTTGGTAAGTGTTGGGCGCATCTTCCCAGGCATCCAGATCGGGCCAGTGCGTGTTGGAGATCCAGTACACCTCACCTTCCACACGGCCGTTACCCGTGTGCAGCATGGGGTAGCCCCCATGGATTTTCAGTTGCACGTGGCTGAGAACACCGTCTTGGTCTCGAGGGCAATCTGCAAGAAGATGATGCGCTTCTCCTCCGCATTTAAGGCTGCCGTAGACAAACAAACGCTCTAAAACAAATTCAAAGCTGGGGTCATGTTTTGGTTCATTCATTCTCTGCATAATGAGATGAACTCTCCTGGGTCCTCTTTCAATTTCATCAAGTTGTCATGTCGATTCGCGTTCTGCTTTGTCGACCCGTTTTTGCTGATCATTTTGAATCCATTACACAATGTTTTGATGATAGACAGCCTGAAACTGTCTGCACAATCCATGGAAGGCTTGGGTTGATGATCGCGCGCGACGCTGACGGGGATTCCATTGCAGAAAGAGGGGGCTTGCACAACAACAGTGTCCTGAGAACCTCTCAGAGAATGTGATGGAAGGCTGGGAGCAAGACCTGGAGATTCAAGGCTTCTCAAGGACCACAGACCTCTTGGCAAAACAGTTCCTTGAAATAGCCCAT
>CAZJLQ010000377.1:0-1763 GCA_964546675.1 uncultured Synechococcus sp. | reverse complement strand
GTCGTAGAAGAAGGCATTGACGGGCTTGGAGAAATCGAGGCCTCCACAGAAAATGGGGATCACCCTTGCGCCCCGAAACTCCAGCTCCTGGATTGTTGCGACGTAATGGGCGTCATCCCCGGTCACGATGTGGCTGCGTTGCAGGACCAGACCGATGACAGGACCTTGACGCGCTTTGTCTGAGAGATCGGTCCGACTGGCCGTCCAGTTGAGATATTCCTTGAGGTCCTCAAACATCGAGGGGGCCAAGGGATGCCAGATCCCCAGATCAGGGAAGACTTCAGGCTCCGCCACATCCATCAGCGGACGCTCCTCGCCTTCGGTGGCAGGGAAGACGTATTTATCCGCCAACATCAGCAGGAAATTACGCAGGTTGTCCGGCGTTCCACCAAGCCAGTACTGGAAACTGAGCATGAAGCTCCTGGCATCCTGCGCCTTCTCGACCGGCAGATATTTGAGAACAGTCGGCAGGGTGTTCAAGAGCTTGAGCATCGCGTCCTGGAAGCCGGCCCCACCGGCTTCCTTTCGCTTTTTCATGAAGCCGGCAATGGCGCTCTTGCTCTGGCCGAGCTGAGCCATTGAGAAGCTTCCCAACTTGTTTAAACGCATCACCTCCGGCATGGAGGGGAAAACAACGGCGGCCTTGAGCCGATCACGGTGGGGCGTCACGGCTTCCACCACCTTCTGCGCCAGGTCTTCGATGAAAATCAGCGAGGCGATGAAGACATCCGCCTCAGCAACATCCGCGCAAAAATCGGCGTAGTTCTGATCGTCACGCAGCTCTTCGATCAGGTAACCACTTAGTTCAATGCCAAGGTCACCGCCCGCCGCATTCAGTGCGTTGGCTGCCTGGGTGAGAGCGTTCTGGTATTGCGGCTCGAGAACCACATACACAGCCTTCATGACGGATGGATGGTTCTGACCATCAGCAGGAGCTACTCGGCGATCGGCGGAGCGAACCTGCGTGAACATCTGTGGGCTTTGAGCAATGTGAAGAACCTTACGGGCAGGGAAGGTCCGCTGCGACGATTTCAGATCGGGCGTTACATCTTCAGCCCCATAGGCTGAAGGGATCTACTGCGCTTCGATGACCGCTCCGATTCCCGTTGTCGTGGCCGGCGCCCTCGGGCGAATGGGCGCTGAAGTGATCAAGGCCGTGGTGGGTGCCGATGACTGCAGCCTTGCGGGGGCGATTGACAACACTCCTGGGAAGGAAGGGATTGATGTGGGCTTGGAGCTCGGACTGGGGGAGCTTGAAATCGCGGTGACCGCCGATTTTGAGGGGTGCCTTTGCGCAGCAAGCCAGGCGGTGCGCGACAGCGGTGCTGGCGCTGTCCTTGTGGATTTCACCCATCCATCGGTGGTCTACGAACACACACGGGCAGCGATTGCCTATGGCGTGCACCCCGTCATCGGGACCACAGGCCTGTCACCGAAGCAGTTAGGCGATCTCACGGAGTTTTCCGAAAAAGCTTCTGTTGGAGGTGCCGTGATCCCCAATTTTTCAGTGGGGATGGTGCTGCTCCAACAGGCGGCGGCGGCTGCCGCCCGCTTCTACGACCATGCAGAACTGACAGAACTGCATCACAACCGCAAAGCAGATGCGCCCAGTGGTACGTGCATCAAAACAGCCGAACTGATGGAGGAACTCGGCAAGAGCTTCAATCCAGCCGAAGTGGATGAGCACGAATCCCTCGAAGGGTCACGCGGCGGCCGGCGGGAGAGCGGTCTTCATTTGCATTCGATCCGACTGCCTGGGCTCG
>CAZJLQ010000376.1:0-1763 GCA_964546675.1 uncultured Synechococcus sp. | reverse complement strand
ACGGTGTAGCCGCGGGCCATGGCCTGGAGCACGTCGTTGTCACCACTTTGGAAAGGAATGTGGAAGTGCTCGCAGAGTTTGGGCAGGTCGGCGCAGGCGTCAATCAGGCGTTTCGTGAAGTAGCGCGGATGGCTTGTTGCGAAGCGGATCCGTTCAATGCCGTCCACGTCGTGAACGTGGTGCAGCAGATCGGTGAGGGTGTTCTGGCGCCGCCCTTCTGGCGTGATGCCAGGAAGATCTCTTCCATAGGCGTCGATGTTCTGGCCCAGGAGGGTGATCTCCCTGTACCCCTGAGCAGCCAGACCCTCCATTTCCAGCTTGATCGCCTCCGGTAGCCGGGACTGCTCCTTGCCCCGAACGGAGGGAACGACGCAATAGGTGCAGCGTTCGTTGCAGCCGTAAATCACATTCACCCAGCCGCAGATGCTGCTGTCACGGCGTGCCGTGGTGATGTCTTCAAGGATGTGATGGTCTTCAGTGGCCACCACCTGTTGGCCACTGTCCACTTGCTGCAACAGGGTTTCAAGCCGGTTCGCATGTTGTGGACCCATCACCAGATCCAGTTCGGGCACGCGGCGGAGCAAGGACTCCCCTTCTTGTTGTGCCACGCATCCCGCTACCACCAGCGTGAGATTCGGGTTGCGGCGTTTGCGCTGCGCCTGGCGCCCGAGATAGCTGTAAACCTTTTGCTCTGCGTTGTCTCGGATGGTGCAGGTGTTGTAGAGGACCAGATCCGCTTCGAGTTCGGCACTGGCTTCCTGGTACCCCATCGCTTCGAGGATGCCGGCCATGCGTTCGGAGTCGGCCTTGTTCATCTGGCAACCGAAGGTTGTGATCCAGTAACTGCCCCGTTCGGAGGCGGTGACGGGAACCGTTGCAGGTGAGACGGAGACGACCAAGGTGCTGTCCGAAGCACCCACAGTCTGATCGACGGAGGTGTCGTGTCACAGGGGGTGTTGTTGTGTCAGTTTGGTGACCGGAGCTGATGATGGATGGGGTGGCGGCTGCGGCAGTTCAACCTCACCAAGGCGGTTCCCCTCGCCATCAGTCGGGGGACAACGGCGTCGGTGGTGCGGCTGGAACTCAGTCTTCAGCACCTCGGGATGACAGGCCGTGGCGAAACCGGTGGCTTTGAAACCGGCCATCGCGCCTATTCCACCGATGCAGTGACGCGGGAATTGAGCGATTCGCTCGACCGTCTCAATGGTCTTGATCCCAGCAGACCCCAGGAATTCGAGTCGTTGCTGGAGACCTTGACTCCCCCCGCCCGCTGTGCAGTCGACCTGGCTCTCTGGGATTGGTACGGGCAGTGGCTGGGGCATCCGCTGTGGCGGATGTGGGGACTGGATGGGGAGCACGGCGTGGCCACCAGCGTCACCCTTGGTCTGGGCCCGGTCTCTGCGGTGCTGGAGCGACTCCACCGCTGGTGGAACCTCTTGCCAGCATCGCGGGTGAAGCTGAAACTCGGCAGTCCCGAAGGCCTGGATCACGACCGCGTGCTGCTGGAAGCTGTTGCCGAAGCAATCGATCGGCATTCCCAGCAGCTGGGCGCACCGATTGAGTTGCAGGTGGATGCCAATGGGGGCTGGAGTCTTGACCAGGCGCGGCTGATGTTGCACCCGCTGCAACAGAGCCTGGTGGTGCTTCTCGAGCAACCTTTGGCGCCGGATGCAGATCCAGACAAGGATCGGGCGGGATTTGCAGCGCTTCAGCCGGATTGTCCGATGCCTTTGGTGGCGGATGAAAGTTGCTGGGATCTGGAG
>CAZJLQ010000375.1:0-1764 GCA_964546675.1 uncultured Synechococcus sp. | reverse complement strand
CGCGGGCAGCCAAGCAGCAGCGAAATCTCCAGTCATGTCGAGGCCAAAAGCTTCGCCGTTACTGTAGGGATCCTCCATCTGACGGCTTCTTCAGAGCCGACACGGCGACATAAAAGTTCAACCCAGATGCAGAACGTTCTCCTGCCCGTTGTTGCCATCGCTCTTGGAGCGGGCCTCCTGATTTGGCGGCGACCGACGAAGCCTTTGCTGCGCAGCACTGATGTTTCGGATGTGGCTGAGCTCAACCGTGCCCAACTGGAGCTGGTGATCGAGCCATCGGCGTCGTCTGACCCGCAGGACTCCCCTGAACCGGCCGCCTGGCACCCCCCGGCAACGGTGCGGGAGAGGTGCATGCTTCAAAACCTTTTGCGGTTGCGCATGGATCAGGGGCCGGATCAGCGACTCGAGGCTGTCCGGGTGGCTGCTCTCTGGGGTGGGACGCAGGCTCTGCCGGTGTTGCGTCGGGGGCTTCGAGACTCAGACAGCCGTGTGGTGATTGAAGCTGCTGCGGCCATCGAATCTCTTCGCTCGGTCAGAGCAACTCAGCCGGCCCCATCGGGCCGGCCACCGCGCAATGTGGCGCGGATGCGATAAATCGGCCGGTTCTGGCTTTCGTGATACGTGCGGATGAGCAGTTCACCAAGCAGGCCGAAACAGAACAGCTGGATTCCAGCCAGTCCAAGGACAACGGCCAGGGTGAGCAGGGGCCGATTGGCGATGTTCTGTCCCATCAGCTTGATCACCAAGAGATAGGTGCTGGCCAGAAGGCTGGCGGCAATGGCGATCAGTCCACCGAACCCGAAGACGTACATCGGACGCGTCAAGAACCGCTTCATGAACCACACCGTCAGAAGGTCCATCAGCACGCGGAATGTGCGGTCGATTCCGTATTTGCTGCTTCCGAACTGCCGCGCTCTGTGATTCACCTTCACTTCGGTGATCCGAGCTCCTTCGATGAAGGCCAGGGCCGGCAGGAAACGATGCAGCTCTCCATAGAGCCGCATGTCGGCTAGCACTTCCCGTCGATAAGCCTTGAGTGAGCAGCCGTAATCGTGGAGACGGACGCCGGTCACACGGCCAATCAACCGGTTCGCGAGACGGGAGGGCAGCTTGCGCTGAATGGCGGCGTCCTGCCGTTGGTGGCGCCAACCGCTCACCAGGTCGTAGCCCTCCCGCAGCTTGTGCAGCAGCATCGGAATGTCGGCGGGATCGTTCTGCAGGTCACCATCCAGGCTGACAATCACTTCGCCGCTAGCTGCATCGAAACCAGCCGCCATCGCTGCGGTCTGCCCGTAGTTTTTGCGCAGCAGGACCGCAACAAGTTCCGGCACGGTTCCGCTGAGTTGTTCGAGCACCGTTGCCGTGCCATCGCTCGAGCCGTCATTGACCAGCACCAGTTCGAAACGCTCGCCACTGGGCCGCAGCGCAGTCAGAAGTTGATCGACCAGGTGGGGAAGACTTTCCTCTTCGTTGTAAAGCGGCACCACCACCGATAGATCAAGGCGATCCAGCTGGGAGGTCATCGGGCCGCTTTGTGGTTGGCCAGCAACCTAAACGGGCCTGTTTCCAACAAAGTCCTGCCGCCATGAATGGATTCGAGACGCTGGTCAGCGTGCTGGGTTAGGGGTGGATTCAATCGCTTTTGTCTGATCGTGACCCTGCTCTGGGACGCCGTCGCTCGCCAGCTGGATTCCGTTCGTGCTGTTGGCGCGACGGTCTCCTCGGAGGCTGCGGTGCCGGAGCTCACCCGGGGACGCCGCCTTC
>CAZJLQ010000374.1:0-1771 GCA_964546675.1 uncultured Synechococcus sp. | reverse complement strand
AGGATTACCCGGTGGCCCTCAACAATCTGGCTTTTGCCCAAGAAAAACTGCTCGATACCGACGCAGCGATGGACAGTTATCGAAAAACTTTAAAAGTTGAACCGAACAATGCGACTGCAAAAAAACGCTTGAAGCGACTCGAAAAACGAGCCGCTTGATGCTGGGTAACACTCCAGATGAACAGCCCGATGGACGGGCGAATGGATCACCAAAGAGGCATCACAGGAACTGACTCGCACGTGGACGACAGCGCCAGACGTCCTCCGATTGCAGCGGATGGGTCATTGGTGTTGACCAGACGCGGTGGTGACCAGCTGGTGGGGCTGAAGTCCTGTAAACCCAGGAACATGCCACCGGGTTCCATGCCGGCGACGAGAACATCCGCCAAAGGAATCAGATCAAGTTGATCGGATTTGGCATGGAGATTGCCCTGAACGGGCGTGGTGACCGTTCCGAGATTCATGCTTCCCCGGATATCGACCATCTGGCCCATCGGCTTGAGGGAGGACAGGTTCAGCGACACATCAACGGTGGGATTGCCATCAAACGGCTTGAACGTTCCGCACCATTGACGCGGCAGGGTGTCGGAAAGCACGATCGCCCTGGCGACCGGATCAAAACTCTCAACGAACTTGGACTCCACCTCCACAGGAATCGCCAGCTGAATCGGATCGAGCGGAAGCTGGGGATTCTGCTGAAAAGGCACCTGGCTGCCGATCGGGAGATCCATGGCAAGCAGGAATGGCATGGAAGGCGGATGATGATGTGATCCACGGTAGGGCGTTTTGCCTAGCCGTTCGGGAACGCCATGCCGTTCCGTCAACCTCACCAAGCGTCATGGTTTCGACGTCCAACTCCTGTGACCTGCTGACCATTGCCGGGAAGCCGTTCCAAAGCCGTCTGTTCACCGGCACTGGCAAATATCCAGACCTGTCCCAGATGCAGCAGAGCATTGAACGCTCGGGATGCCAGATGGTGACCGTGGCTGTGCGTCGCGTCCAGGCTGTAGCTGCCGGTCACGCCGGCCTGATGGAAGCGATCGACTGGTCGAGGATCTGGATGCTTCCGAACACCGCAGGCTGCGCCACGGCGGACGAAGCGGTGCGGGTGGCGCGCCTGGGGCGTGAACTGGCCAAGCTGGCCGGCCAGGAGGACAACAATTTCGTGAAGCTGGAGGTGATTCCGGACAGCCGCCACCTCCTGCCGGATCCGATCGGCACCCTCGAGGCCGCCGAACGGCTGGTGGCCGAAGGGTTTGCCGTGCTCCCTTACATCAACGCTGATCCACTGCTAGCGAAACGGCTGGAGGACGTTGGCTGCGCCACGGTGATGCCCCTGGGATCACCGATTGGTTCCGGCCAGGGGCTCAACAATGCGGCCAACATCGCTTTGATCATTGAAAACGCCACCGTGCCGGTGGTGGTGGATGCCGGTATCGGCGTGCCAAGCGAAGCGGCTCAGGCCCTTGAAATGGGAGCTGACGCCGTGTTGATCAACAGCGCGATCGCCATGGCCGGCGACCCGCCCGCCATGGCCGAGGCGATGGGACTGGCCGTAACCGCTGGCCGCAACGCCTACCTTTCCGGACGCCTGCCAAAGCGAGATCAGGCGGCGGCCAGTTCTCCCACCACCGGACTGGTGTCAAGTTAAGAGAGGTGAAGTCCGGTGAAGCCTGCGACACATTCCAAGCCGATAAGCAATAAGACCCATAAGGTCGTGCTACTCGCGCTGCGGCCATGCAAGTCACCACCGAAGACGGCGGACGTCTAAA
>CAZJLQ010000373.1:0-1776 GCA_964546675.1 uncultured Synechococcus sp. | reverse complement strand
AATGATGCAACAGAAGGCTCCTTAAGCACCGATACTCTCACCTTTACCACTGGCAACTGGGATACACCCCAAACCGTCACCGTCACGGGTGTTAATGATTCCATTGTCGATGGAGACATCACCACAACTCTCACGGCCACTGCGTCCAATACAGGAGGTTATTCAGGGAGTGAAACAGCAACCACGACGGTCAAAAATACAGATGACGACAGTGCACCATCACCCAGTCCAGGACCGAGTCCCAGCCCAGGACCAAGTCCCAGCCCAGCTCCCAACCCTCGGCCTGAACCGACTCGGACGCCACGACCAGACCCTGTACGCGAGCCTCGGCCGGTTCCCCTTAATCCACCAATCAATCGTCCAACCCGGAAGTCGGAGCCTGTTCCTGAACCGGCAAAAATCGCTAAGCCGTTTCCGCTCAATCCAAAGCCAGTTGTATTACCACCAAATCTAATCATCACATCAGAGTCCAGCTCCGTAGGTGGCGATCAACCAATTGCACTTGTGACAGATGAATCAGGAGAGTTCATAACATTTGATTTGGTTCTTGATGCCAGGCCCACAGTACCGATCAAGGTCAAACTGTCTGGTTTAGATCCAAGCGAAGCATGGCTAAGTGAAACGTCGCTTGTCTTTACGCCAGATAACTGGAACCAACCTCAGAGGGTGTCGCTGAAAGGGGTTGATGATCCAGTTGCCGATGGTGATCAATCACTCATCATGACGGCTGAAATTGAGAGGCCAGATGAGGTGCTTTCCAAAGGTTCTCTCTCGATTGATGTGATCAATCGAGATGATGATGTTCCTGGCGTTTCAATTCGTAGGCACAAAGGCGAATCCCAGAAGACCAACACCTTGATCACCACGGAAGAGGGAGGATCGAGTCGGTTTGAGGTGTTGCTTGATGCACAACCCACCCGTCGTTTGAAGGTGCGTCTTTCGGGGCTGGACGCAACGGAAGGAAGGCTGAGTAAGCAGAGTCTGGTCTTTAAGCCTGAAAACTGGAATCAACCTCAAATAATTCGTGTGTCAGGTATGGATGATGGAGAGATTGATGGTGACATCAAGTACACGATTAAAGCGAGCGCCACTCGTAAGGGAGGCTATTCAGGTTTGGAGGAGGACTCAATTGATGTTTTGAACCTCGATCAAGATCAGGTCAAAGACGAGCCGATTCTCCCAATCATTAAGTTAGAAAGTGATAAAGAAGCATTGACGACATCTGAGTCGGGATCAGCTGACACATTGCAGTTGACCTTAGATCGAAAGCCACCACGTCCACTGAAAGTGAAGCTGTCGGGGTTAGATAAAACAGAAGGTCAATTAAGCGACGACGTTCTTATTTTTACTCCAGAAAACTGGGATAAGCCTCAGATAGTGAAGGTGTCAGGTGTTTCTGATGTGCACTCAGATGGAGATACTTCCTATCAACTGGCTGCTGCAGTCAAGGGTCATTCTGCTTCTGCTGGTCTCAAGGCCAAAACAGTTGATGTGGTCAATCTTGATGAAGGATCTGATGTTTATCTGTTGATGGATGCATCAACTTCGATGCTGAAAACAGATGGAGGTCGTGGACAACTCTCATATCAAACTTTGCAAGCTTTTACGGCATTGCAAACGTACTTTGAGGCACTTGAGCGGTCGGGCTATGCTTTTCAACTTGCTAAGGAAGAGAAGTCTTTAGCCGTTTCTGATGTGTTGTCAATAATTTCGGGTCATGATCATTCATCCCAGACAAGCTTTTTAAAGGGCCTGCAGGTGATCGATGATCCAGAA
>CAZJLQ010000372.1:0-1782 GCA_964546675.1 uncultured Synechococcus sp. | reverse complement strand
AAGCCGGTCCACAGTTTCAATCCAAGGGCTGGGATTATTCCTGGATGTTCGCAAAGGCCAACAAGGCGCTTTCTTTCCCCACCACCTTTTCGGGGTTGGCCAAATTGAGGGGATCGAAGGCCTTGCGCAGCAGAGCCATCGTGTCGAGATCGTCAGGAGCGAACATCCAATCCAGATAACAACGCTTGTCGGCGCCCACGCCGTGCTCGCCACTGATGCTTCCGCCAACCGCCAGGCATTCCCGCAGGATCGCGGCACCCAGTGCCTTCACCCTCGCTTCAACATCCGGATCCTCGGCGCGGTAAAGGATCAGTGGATGCAAATTGCCGTCGCCCGCATGAAACACATTGGCGACGGGCAAGTCGTGTTCACGACTGAGGCGTTCAATGGCCGCGAGGACCCTCGGCAATGCGCTGCGAGGCACCACACCGTCCTGGACGTAGTACGTCGGCGTGATCTTGCCCACCGCTGAAAACGCAGACTTGCGGCCCTTCCAAAGCAGGGCACATTCCGCAGGATCCTCCGCCCGACGCAAGCCCCGGGCGCCAGCCTCACGACAGAGCTGTTCAGCGCGATGTGCCGAGGCCTGGACCTCTGCCTCCTGACCATCGAGCTCAATCAGCAGCACGGCCGCCGCATCCCGCGGATATTCATCACAACCAAAGAAATCATCAACAGCGTTGATCGTGTAGTTGTCCATGATTTCCATCCCTGCGGGGAGCAGGCCCGCCGCCGTCACGCTGCGGACCGCTTCGCCAGCACCCTCCATCGTTGCGAAGTCCGCCAGCAGCACGTTCACGCACTCCGGCGCGCGCAACAGCCTCAACGTGATCGCAGTGGCGATGCCCAAGGTGCCCTCACTGCCGATGAACGCACCGCGAAGGTCAAGCTCAGGGGTCTCGGCAAGCTCATCCCCGAACCGCGTGACGGTGCCGTCTGGCAGCACCACCTCAAGCGACAGCACGTGATTGCTCGTGACGCCGTACTTCAAGCAATGCACCCCGCCGGAATTTTCTGCCACGTTGCCGCCGATGCTGCAGACCACCTGACTGGAGGGATCGGGGGCGTAATAGAACCCCTCACCAGCCACGGCGCGGGTGACCCAGCTGTTGATCACGCCCGGCTGGACCGTGACGGAGTGGTTGTCGAGGTCGATGGCCAACACCTTGCGCATCCGACTTGTCACCACCAGCAGGGCGGATTGGTCCACCAACGCACCGCCGGATAGCCCCGTGCCACTGCCGCGGGCCACGAACGGAATTCGATGCAGATGGCACAACCCAAGGACCTTGGAGACCTGTTCGGTGGTCTCTGGGAGGACTGCAAGCGGTGGACAGTGGCGCTCAAGGGTCAATCCGTCACAGTCATAACTGAGCAGCTCCTGACGTTTTGCGAGCACGGCGCGGGGGGGCAGATGTCGCCGCAAATCCCGCTCCAGAGCTGACCAGTCGTGGGGCACACCCGGTGCGCAAGTTGGTTCAAGCTAAACAGTGCGATGTGCCTTAGAGACACACTCCGAACGCATCGGGGCGTTCTTGGGTCAGGATGTTGCACGGTTTGCAACTGCCCTTTGGCGTCGGTCATCGTGACAACTCCCGCGTTGAACACCAGCAGCTCACAGGCCATCTTCGGGGCGGCACAGGCCCTGATGCCTGGAGGAGTGAGCTCGCCAGTGCGCGCGTTCAAGTCTGTGGGCGGTCAGCCGATCGTGTTCGACCGGGTCAAGGGCCCATACGCCTGGGACGTGGATGGAAACAAATACATCGACTACATCGGCAGCTG
>CAZJLQ010000371.1:0-1800 GCA_964546675.1 uncultured Synechococcus sp. | reverse complement strand
GGGAATATCTTGAGATAATTCAGTACCACTATCAATACCACCGTAAGCAATCAGGCGACCCTCGTCAAAATCTATAACTCCGTTTTGATTCGTGTCAAAATCTGTATGGTCAACCCTAAAATGATATGAAGCATCCTGATTAGAAGTAATCAGTGGTTCAGAGGAATCAGGGAATGAATTCAAATTACCATCAAAGAAAACGTTAACGTTCTTAAGGGGATCATTAGCCGCACTTCCATCCGCATAGGTTCCACCAATACCAAATTCGAAAAGAGTGATGCGGGCAAGTTCCTGTTCCCAGACAGTGAACCATTGCTGGAAGAACCCTGCATCAAAACCAGCTTCAACAAAAGCCCGCACAAAAACATTGACAGACCCAGACAATGCAAAGAAATCAGGAGGATTCACGATTCGCTCCGCCATTTCATCGGCACGAATTCGTCCGTCAGACTGGCCTGTAATTTCTCCGTTATCTATCAGATCAAGTTGCGCCTGCCCTAGCAAACCGCCTTGGATACTGCCACGAACCACTCCAGCATTCAAAGAAATTCCTGGACCAACGCTGGAAGAAACCTCCACCTCTGGCAGATCTGTTCCGTTGGGATCTGGCACGAAACCACCATTACGTGGAGACCAGCGATCAGCGATGTAAAAACCATTTGCAAGAAGATGGAAATCCTCAGCTTTGCCACCTTGATAAAGCCATTGCCGCATACCACTGGAGTCAAAGCCAAACCCCATACGCGTAGCGGCATTCAGCTCACCGCCAATAAAAGCGTCGACGCGAACGGGGGTCGCAAGAAGTGGGAAGGAATATTGAACACCAGCACCAACATTCATCCCGGGTGCATGCCAAGTAACAAGGTCAACATCTTTACCAGTCAATAAACCCAATGCTGTCATCGGATTTGTAACAAGCGGAAAATCAAAGCCAACATCAAACAACTGGGCCAACAACCCCACAATCCGGTTCGTTTCCTCAGAGATATTTGCAGAAGGTATAGCTTTTTCAGCAACCCTGGAGTAAACCTTTAAAACATTGTCTTTGCCAGCAAATTGATTACCGCCAGTCAAAACTCCAACAAGATTGCTTGGGTCAACAACGGGTAGGTTTGCTAATGTATCACCTAATTTTTGTAAATCACACCTATTGTTCGTACCCGCCAAACGATCATAACCGCTTAAGGCTGATTGCCTCGCACCACTTAATCGAGTGTTCGAGGAGGTTGAAGTACCTGGTGATGAAGTAGAAGAGCCAGGTGTAGTGGAATCCGTTACATTGGAATTTTCACTGGTGGTTAAAGTCTCCTCTGAAACACTTTGAGTCGTTGATTGAGAGCTACTATCAGCAGACGAACTCGATGCTGATGGCTGCCATTTCGCTTCCTTCGTCAGCTCTATAACCAAATTGGGAACATCAACCTTTCCCTCCACAGGTTTTTCAGGACTTGCTTTTGACAGCAGATCACGTGTGCCCTGAAAAGGCCTGGAGGCAAGCTTATAGGAAGCAAACGCCTCATCACTATTGGGTAAAATCAAAGATTTAAGCGGAATCTTCTCAGATAGAGTAATTTCGTCGGCAAAAGAATTACTATTTAAGAACCCATAATCTTCACGGAAACCAAGGCTAATCTTCGACTTAGCAGGTAATTTATCTGAAATTTTAAAGATAGCATTCGGGGTTTCCTTACTCGTCTTGCCAACTTTCCAGATACGAATCTCGTCTCCTTCTTGGATCGCCGTCATACCGGATTTAGGTTTAAGACGCAACTCAACTGAACCAGGCTTATCATCAATCTC
>CAZJLQ010000370.1:0-1801 GCA_964546675.1 uncultured Synechococcus sp. | reverse complement strand
CATGACATGGGACGGAGGCAACCAGTGCCGCAACGTCCAGAACACCTGGGCCACGGGTTGAGGGAGGATCGTCCTCATCTCCATGCTGGCCACGACACTCATGGCCCAGATCACCATGGCCATGGCGAAGGCGATGACTATGGCGAATGCTGCCCTGAGGGCAGCACGTTCATGCTCCTAAGTCGAACCGACGAAATTTCGAGAACGACACCGGTGGCATCGATCAGAACCACTGATTATCAGAACGCTTACAACCTCGAAACGTTCTTCACCACACAGCTTCGTTCCTCCGGTGGTTTCAAAGAGCAGCTGATCAACTTCGAAATGAACAACGGCTGGTTCGATGTGGATGCATCGGATCCAAGTGCAACGTATCAGCCCATGACGGGTTCGGTTTCTCCCTATGCATCAATGAGTCCCTTCGCTATGGGAGCCAATGGCCGCACCACGGGAGTGGTCGGCAGTTTCAGCGGTGTCCACAACCCAGATGCCAACGCGGCAGGAACCGTGCGCTTCATGGATGTGGGAAGTGATTTCAAAGTTGATTTCAGCCTCAGCAACATTGGAAACGTTGGTGGCCCAGACGAGCCAGGTCTCGCCCGTGAGCAGTCGGGAAGCAATATCGATCGAGGCATCAACACCAGCCAAGGATTCGATTCAGTGAGTGGTGAGGCTTACAACCAATTTCTCGAGGTTGCCCCAAGTGAATCAGCCGAAGGCAGCCTTGACGTGCGTTTCTCAGGGACAGACTTCAGTGGCAAGGCCTGGGACAACCCCGTTTATGGCTTTGGTTTCTACCTGATGGGCCGTGAAGACAAACGCGATGTTTATCTCGATATTTATGACGTCAATGACAATTTGATCACAAGCGAATTAACCCACGGAGCAGGCGTCTCCTCCAGCGATGCAGCCGTTGAATACGTTGCATTCCATGTGTGTGAACAGGAGGAGGATATCGGACGATTCGTGCTCAGGGAGGAATACGACAGCAGCAGCGATCGTGCTGTAAATCGCGACATTTTTTCGATCGACGACCTCACCCTGTTCAGCCGCGCTGGTGGATCTGGTCGACCCCTGGAGATCGTCACTGGACCAGAACGCTTGAAAGATCAGATCACCCGGCACAAGAGCTCAGCTGAACACGACCATTTCAACGAAACCCCTGGGAGTGATCCCTTGAGCCTGGAAACTCACAAACGGTTTGGCAAACGACATGCAGACAGGATCCTCAACTTCAGGGGAGAGCAGGGCAATGTCATCGAGCTATCTTCAGAACTGTTCAATGGGCAAAAAGATATCGAGATCGCCAGAGTCGACAATCGGCGGGAGTTAAAACAAATTAGCCGCACGGACGTTGATCTTGTGATCTGGGATCAGAAAAACAAATCGATGTCGATGTTGATGGTCAACGATAACGGGCAGGATCCTGGCTTTGGGCATGGCAAGGGTGTGGTCGCCATCCTCGACAACCCGAACGGATTCACTGCTGACTCGGTGAGTATCATCTAGTACAGAGGAATAACTCGAACCCCCATCGATCTGGCAGATTTAAGCTGCCGGATCGATCAACATTGAAACACTCAGATTAAATCAAAAAATTGTTGACTAATGATCAATAAAATTCATCGGTAACTTGTAACTCATTGCAAATGATTGACGGACAAATGCAGCCAATCACCACGGCAACACCGTTCCGTCAGCATGCCAAAATGTCCCCGTTGTTTGAAGAGACAACTGATCAACTCGCTTCAAGAGATTGGCAACAGCCTCTTCTGGGGGAATTCCATCCGAGGTCAAATTC
>CAZJLQ010000369.1:0-1811 GCA_964546675.1 uncultured Synechococcus sp. | reverse complement strand
CTCTGGGCAGCGTGAGGCGGCGCAGCCGGCGCCCGAACAGGATCAGCTGCAGCCAGGCAAGCGGCTCCACCAGGAGGCCACTGAGCGTGATGAGTGCCGCAACCGGCCATCGTGAGACAGATGGAGTGGCCATGCTGAGTCCACGAATCAGGACGTTGGGTCGGATGAAACCACCAGCGAGCAGCAGATCCGAGCGTCGAGCCATCGAAGCTGGTTCCTTCAAACACAGCTCCACAATGACGCGATGATCGACGTCATCGGAACGGACGCAGGGGCACCGGAGTCCTTGCCAGTCGCTCTGCAGGCACTGATTCGAGAAGCCGATGTGATCGCGGCCCCAACGCGTCTGCATGGAGCGATCAGGGAGTGGCTCAACAGACCCACTCCATCACTGCTCTCTAGCGATCGGCCACGCGCTTTATGCAGCGCCCTCGCTCAGAAGAGCTCGGACTGCAAAGCCGTGGTGCTGGCCAGTGGTGATCCCCTCTGGTTCGGGATTGGTCGGATCCTGATCGAGCGGCTGGGACAGCCGAAGCTGCGCTTTCACCCTGCTCCCACCTCGCTGCAACTCGCCTTTTCCCGTCTCAACCGACCCTGGCAGGACGCCAGCTGGGTGAGCCTGCACGGCCGAGACCCGGATCTGCTGATCCGAAAACTGCAGCAGCGGCCTCAGGCTCTGGCCATCCTCACCGATCCGGATCAGGGTGGTGCTGAGACCGTGAGAAGAATCCTCCAGAGCAGCGGCCTCGCCGACGCTTATCAGCTCTGGGTTTGCGAAAACCTCGGTCACAGCGGCGAGCGCATCAACCGCTTCGCGACCGACAGGCCGCTGCCCAACCCGCTTTCCAGGCTCCACCTGGCCGTCCTGATCGCCGAAGAGCCAAGCACCCAGGATCCCAGATCTCTGCCGCTGTTCGGCCTAGAGGATGGTCTCTTCCTCCAGCACCCAGATCATCCTGGGCTAATGACGAAGCGCGAAGTCAGGATTCAACTACTCGCCGACCTTGAACTCCCTGAACAGGGTGTGCTCTGGGATCTTGGTGCCGGGACAGGGAGCGTGGGACTTGAGGCCCTCAGGATCAGACCGATGCTGCAGCTGCTCGCTGTGGAACGACGGCATGGAGGTGCACTACTGATCAAAAGCAATGCGGAACGACTTGGCGTACGAGCCAGCGCAGTGCTTGAAATGGATGCCCTGGAACTCCCTCAGGCAAACCTGCCCATCCATCTGCAGAAACCCGACAGGGTTCTGCTGGGCGGTGGAGGTCAAGACCGCGTTCAGGTGCTTGATGTGGTGATGACTCAGCTGCAACCCGGAGGGGCCGTGGTGATCCCGCTAGCAACCCTCGAAGCGGTTTCCGAACTTCGGCACAGCCTTGAACATGCAGGGTTCGCGGTTGAGCTCACGCATCTTCAGGCCTGCAGAGGAGTTCCACTCGGCCAGGGAACGCGCCTTGCGCCGATGAATCCGGCGTTCATTCTCAAAGGACGCAAAAAACCCTCAATACTGAATTGATCTCACTCGATCGACTCAATCAACACAGCATCACCCAGCTGTACGCCGAGCCGATCAATCTCACCAGCCCGTAACTCGACAACGCCATCCCCAAGGCGCGTCGGCCCATAGCTGATGCAGGGCAATGCAGGGCAAACGGGGACCTGCCGTTCCAGATGAATGACTCGATCTCCGTCGAGAAAAACCATGTCCAGTGGAGCGAGCGTGTTGTGCATCCAGAAACGAAGCCGAACCGGCCGTTCGAAGGGGAACCACATCCCGCGCAACGGCGGCAATGCAGGGCGTTGCATCATCC
>CAZJLQ010000368.1:0-1818 GCA_964546675.1 uncultured Synechococcus sp. | reverse complement strand
CATCATGAGAGTCTAATCTTAGACCTAATAATTTCATGCGACCCTACGGCTCAAAATTTTACCCGAATTTTTTTTCCAGCTTTTTGTGTTTTAAAAGCTGATTTTAGAATGGTGGGGGCATCGAAGGATCATCGATAGGCATACCAGAACCAGGCATACCATATCCAAAGTCCATTCCACCACCACTACCCATGCCAGGAGGCATGTTTGATTGACCAGACATGGAATCTCCTCCGAAGTTTTTGTTGACTCCTCCAGGCTGCATCTTCTCAAACCCATGTTCTACCCTATGGGCTTCGACTGTTGATTTAATATCAGCCAATTCTTTTTGTAGATCCTTCAACTTGTAAAGAATCAAATCAATCTTATCTTCCATACTGAGATCTGTTCCTAATAATAATTTGATTGTTAGCGTAGTCAGGAATAAAATCTAAAACATCCTCAGCAGGCCAGTGCATCTCTTCATACAAAGCGTTGAGTCTGTCCATGTCTTCCCAAAGATCATTGACATGTTCTTTAGGAGATTTCCTAAACCAATCCTCTTCTGGTTCCAAATTTCCGTGCATTAGTTACCTCCCTAAGAAATAGTGATTGATGACTTCAATCTTCTCATGCGCTTGTGCAATAGCATTGATCTCTGTTTCTATTGAACCCATGATGTCTGAGTGTTCTCCAATGCCTACAGGGTAGGTAAGGTACACTTCGACATTCTGTTTATGTTTGGCGATTACACCTTCATAATATCGAATTTGTGACTTGAGAATGTCGTCACGCAAATGTATCATAATGTTACCAGATTGTTTTCTTGTAAGTATTTAACAGTATCGGCAGCGCCACCAATGGTGTGAGCATCAACTGTGACTTGAGGGAATGTAGATCCCTCTCCGAACTGTGCGTAGAATTGATGCTTGTCGAAGTCTCGATCAAGTTTATATTCAACGTAGGTTAGGTTCGCTAACTCTAACACAGTTAGAACTTTTTCGCAATGTCCACATCCTTTTTTTGAGTAAACCGTAAAATTCATGTCGTTTGAAACCATTCTTTGAGTGACGATTGATACCCCTGACCAACAGGAGGTTCCTTAATTCCCTTCATCTTCTTGTAATCTTGGTGCATCGCTCCCAGTAGCCATGCCTGTGCTAGTTGGTGAGGTCCCTCTTTCAACAACTGGATTTGTAATTTGGATAGACCAGCCTTCATCTCCAAATACTCCTGTCTCCACGATGTCAGGCTCTCTTCTGTCATCTTGTTCCTCCCAGATTTTTTTAATTTGTTCTGATTGTATATCAATCTCTTTCATATTGTTGGCAATTTTTACATCAATCCATTTCTGTTTCAACCATTCGATGAAACCCAATGCAAGATGTTGAAGATATGGGTTCTTGAACTTCTTCTTCGCCCACCTCTTCAGTTTACTGTACCAAGGATCTGTACCCTTTCCGAACTGTTTTTCAAAAGAGAATTGCACTTGTTACAGTAAAAAAACTATTTAGATTATATCACTTCAACTTGAAAGTGTAAATGTGTTTGCCTGGGGTGTTGACATAGTAAGCATCCCCTGACTCCAATGCGTCTCGAAGTTTCTGTGCAAATGGTTTTAATTTATTCTTATACTTTGTTCTGATTGCCTTATCATGATAAGTTTTATCACCGTATCGTATAAGTCTGCCTGGAGAAGTTAGACCCTCATGTTTGAAATTAGTTGCCCTGTAGATCGTCCCTCTGTGACCGTGAAATGCGTCTGCATAGGATACGATGATCTTGTAGTTGGTATTCTTCTTCAACCACCTCTGAGTCTTTCCTATGAAGTAACTCTCT
>CAZJLQ010000367.1:0-1820 GCA_964546675.1 uncultured Synechococcus sp. | reverse complement strand
ACTTAGATTTGCTGATTCTAGATTGGCTCCACGCAGATCAGAATTGGCACGTTTGGCGCCGAGGTACTGTTTAGAAGAGAGGTCGATGCCTTTCAGATCGCAATTTACACAATTGAAGGGCTGTGCAATGGCACTATTGGACGTCGCTAAGACCAGAAAAAGTGTAGTGCCGCAGATGCTGGCTTGCTTGATCAGCTGATTTTGATTGAAAATCATGATGGCTTAGCCCTTTTAAAAAAGTGCGATACCTATACTCAGAGTAACGTTATATGTGCTGTGGATGTTTAAAAAAATCGATCTTTTTGAACAATTCTTGTGTGGTTGCTTGGTTTCGCAAGTCGGGATTGAAAACTAACGATTTCTACAGTTCATACCACTAGCTTTCGCCTGATTCCTTCGGCGGCACATGCAGTTCGATTGCGTGTATTTAGTTTTTGAATCACCGTGCAAACATGACCTCGCGCCGTGCTTTCGGCAATATGAAGGTTCAGACCGATTTCACGATTAGACATGCCATCACAAACAAGCTGCAGCACATCTTTTTCTCGAGGGGATAAATTCATCGTGGTCATTGGTGTTCAATCTGGAATGAATTGTGTTCTTTAATGATTGTTGTCGACCTGATGCAATTGAGCCTTGATCAGAATCACAGGCATGTGTGATCTCCCTCACACGCTCAACCCCAAGGGCGTCTCACCCACTTGGGGGAGGGTAAGGCCTTCTGAAATGAAGCAAGATTGGCTAAGAATCCCTCATTCGGGTGAGGAGATTTCCCCTTCGAACAGTAATAATATTATTACTGCAATGCGATTGCAATGGAAGATCTTTCTAGAAATCAGCAGCAGAAATTGAGGATGATGGCCGCTGAATTCGTGCAGTTTTCGATGTGTCATTTGCATTCTGCAGATGATTTCGATGCCGTCTATCAGCGACTAGCCCAAATTAATTTGGATCATTTACACATTCTCCTCTCCCAAGATTGATGATCGTGATTCGGTTTGATTGTTCTACCCATGATGTGCATGCATGCGCATTGACTTTGGGATGATGAACGTCTTGCTGACTTGTTTATAGGGATAGTCTCTTTCATGGGCTGATCTTATCGATAGAAAAATACGTTGATGATCAACTCTCCTCGAATTCATTGGCCTTGGGGCGAGATGCGTCGCCCATGACGGCGGCGCACTCGATGGAGTTCGTCTGACTCAAAGCTTTGGCCACTCCAGGTTTTTATCCATTAATGTGTTGTTTTTTGTCTTGTGATAATGCTTTCGAGGATCGATGCTAATTTGGTTTTTCTAGCTTTTTTTCGATGGATTCTCAATCAATACTTACGATTGTGACTCCGTTTCTCGTGTTCGGGGGTGTATTTGTGATTCTTCTCATTGTTTGGGACAAAAGGTTTCCCAGTGAGGATTGATCCTAGCTTGGTTTTATCGTCTCTGAATAAATCCTTTTTCGAGCCATTAGGCGAGCTGACGTTCCATTAGCCATTGATTGAAGCCACTGCTTTCGAGTTCTTGGATACAGTCTTGGATTTTGCGCAAGTGGCTGCGCTTGATACGTGTAATTCTTTTCTTTTCTTCTTCATTTACGGCTGCTCCAATGCGCTGTCTATTGAGGTATTCAATTTCATGATCAAGATTTTCCATTAATTCCAACAATGAATAGCCATGCCGAATCTGTTGTTGATCCAGGGCGGAGCCAAAGCACCCCATCATCGCCTCTTAAGGATCTCTTAATTGTCTCATAAGGGGATCGACCCGGCCGCCTGTGAAAAAAAGGCTCCTGGCTGAGCCAAGAGCCTTACGTCCGTGTGT
>CAZJLQ010000366.1:0-1882 GCA_964546675.1 uncultured Synechococcus sp. | reverse complement strand
TTTTGTCTCAGGAACGTACTGGTTCCATGTGATCGGAGGAACAGGAGTTTTGCTGTCCCAGAGAATTTCAAACTGACCATCATCCTTCGCTTCTCCAATGCGAACAGTCTGAGAGATGTGGTGATTGGGGTACATCTCAATAGGCCCTTGAGGAGCATCGAGCTTGATACCGATCAGAGCATCACGGACAGCTTCAAGATCCTCAAATGTGCCAGCTTTTTCAACAGCGGCTTTCCAGAGGTAAACCATGTTGTAGGCCGACTCCATCGGGTCATTGGTCACCCGGTCTTCGCCGTACTCAGCGAGGAAAGCCTCATTGAACGTGTTGGACGCTTCAGTGCCCAGGGACATGAAGTAGTTCCATGCTGCGTAAGTACCCCCGACGTACTCAGGACCGATCTGGCGAATTTCCTCCTCAGCAATGGAGAAGGACATGATCGGATACTTATCAGGAGTGATTCCTGCCGCCTTGAACTGCTTGAACAGGGCAACGTTGGAGTCGCCATTCAGAGTGTTGATAATGATTCCACCGTCGGGGAACTCCTTCTTGATCTTGGCAATGATCGGAGCAACCTCAGTGTTACCCAGGGGGATGTAGTCCTCACCAACAGTTTCACCACCCAGGCTCTTCACCTGCTCTTTAATAATGGTGTTGGCTGTCCGTGGGTAGACGTAATCAGAACCAACGAGGTAAACCTTCTTGCCGTACTTGTCAGCGAATTGCTCAAACAGCCAGTCGACTGCTGGTTCTGCTTGCTGGTTGGGAACAGCACCGGTGTAGAAGATGTTCTTGGAACACTCCTGACCTTCGTACTGAATCGGATAGAAGAGGAAGTGATCTTTTGCTTCATAGACAGGAAGCATGGCCTTCCGGCTGGCGGACGTCCATCCACCAAACACAACGGCAACCTTGTCAGCGTCGATCAGTTTCTGGGACTTCTCGGCAAAAGTAGGCCAATCGGAAGCACCATCTTCAGAGGTGTAAACGATTTTGTAGCTCTTTCCATCAACTTTGACGCCGCCGGCATCATTGATTTCCTTAATTGCCATTTCCTCGACTTCCTTCAGAGTCGTTTCGGAAATCGCCATGGTTCCACTCAAGGAATGGAGGATGCCGACCTTGATTTCACCATCAAAATCTCCACCGCCTCCACCTCCACCTGAAGCGGTATCACCACCACCACCGCCGCCACCGCAGGCAGTGATCGTCGCTCCGACCGCTGTTGCAGCAAACGCAGCAAGCAGACGCTTCGTGAGTTTAGAAGTCATGAAAATGAGTACACACGGTTGGGTGACGCCAAAAGGCGATACAACCGAACGTATGGACCACGAAACGGCCGTTTTGTATCACCGGTAACATTCCAGGAATTGCTCTCATTTGTTGACGGAATTTGGTAACTGTTGAAACAAGAAATGAATGACTGTTTCGAGCCCTTCGCCAGTGTGAAGATTGGTAAAACACCAGGGGCGTTCACCACGCATTGTCCGGGTGTCCCGATCCATGACCTCAAGATCTGCCCCCACCAGAGGCGCCAGATCGATCTTGTTGATCACCAGCAGATCTGAACGCGTGATTCCGGGACCACCCTTCCGTGGAATTTTGTCGCCGGCAGCCACATCAATCACATAGATGCAGAGATCGACGAGCTCCGGGCTGAAGCTGGCAGCCAGATTGTCCCCACCACTCTCCACAAGCACCAGATCCAAGTCAGGGAATTGAGCCTCGAGCTCTGCCACCGCCGCCCGGTTGATGGAACAGTCTTCCCGGATCGCCGTATGGGGGCAGCCCCCTGTTTCCACACCACGAATGCGCTGCGGTTCCAATGCACCGGCTCGGGTGAGGAACTGAGCATCCTCCTGGGTATAGATGTCATTGGTGACA
>CAZJLQ010000365.1:0-1885 GCA_964546675.1 uncultured Synechococcus sp. | reverse complement strand
GAAGCACACGCCGTGAATTTTGAGGGGCGAACCCGCACGTTCAACAGCACGGCCCAGGGCAGCCAGAAATGGGTCGCTTTGCGAGATCACGCCACCATCTGCGCTGCGATCTCCCATCTCAAATCACGGGGGTTCCGCCTGTACGGAACCCATCTCGGCGTGGATGCCCGCGACTACCGCGACTGTGATTTCACCGGGCCGACAGCCTTTGTGCTGGGCGCTGAGAAATGGGGCCTGACCGACGAAGCACGCGATCTGATGGATGAAGCGCTTTACATCCCGATGCGTGGGATGGTGCAGTCCCTCAACGTCTCGGTGGCCACGGCGACGTTGATGTTTGAGGCACTGCGACAGCGGGAGGCCAAGGGAGTGGTGCCCAGCGCAGGTGAGGGGTTAGCACCCGATCACTACAGGCGTTTGTTGTTCGAGTGGGCTTACCCGGAGGTGGCCGCCTGGTGCCGCAGCGAAGAACGGCCCTATCCAGCGCTGAATGAGGAGGGCGAATTCCTGGAGGAGTTGCCGCGCAGCGTGCGGCTGCGCTGCTGATGGACGAGAGGTCTTGTATCCAAGCGAACGCTGAGCCATAACTTGAATCAGCGACGAATCCGTGATGGACCAGAAGCAGATGCACCAGTTCGCCGTCACCTATCACTGCGGCGATGAATGGGGAGAGGAGATGCTCCAGTCGAGTGATCTCGGCAACGCAGTCGAAGCGGCCCACGCCCTGTTTCCCTCGTCCTGCCGCATCTCGATCCGCGAGGTGAAACAACCCCCGACGGGCTGAGGCCAAGGCAAATTCAAGGCGCCCGAAATGCAGGCAAGGCTTCGGGCGCGTTCAACGTGGCTTGATCACATGGCGTTCGAGCGCTGAAGGCAAGCGCAGCGCAGCAATCAGGATCAGCAGCTCGAGCAGCAGGTTGTGCCCGAACAGCAGAACAACCATGCAGGCTGTGGTCCCGAGAATTTTTTCGAGCAACCCGATCACATCATCGGCATTGCCGCGTCCCTTGAGCCAGAGCACAAGGGAAACCCCGAGAAGGATGCATGAGGTCCACCAGGGCATGGCGGCGCCAAACCGTGTCGATTTCAGTCTGATGCCGGACGCGCACCGCTGCCGCTCACCCAGGCTTCGATTCCCTCACCGAGGAAGGAGAGGCCAAGCACCAGGATGAACATGGCCAGCCCTGGGAAGAGGGCCGTCCACCAGACGCCGGTGGGCACCGCCGCCAAAGCAAGGTTGAGATCTCCACCCCATTCCGGCACGGTTTCAGGGAGGCCCAGGCCGAGAAAACCCAGCCCACCGAGCACCAACACAGCGTCAGCGGCATTCAGCGTCAGCAGCACAGGCACCGACGTGATCACATTGCGGAACAAATAACGGCGCAGGATCCAGAACGGACCGGCACCGAGCGACTGGGCTGCTTCCACAAACAGTTCACTCTTCACCTGAGCTGTCTGGTTGCGCACCACCCGGAAATACTGGGGCACGTACACCACACAGAGCGCTGCGGCGGCATTGGGAATTCCTTTCCCGAGCAAAAAAGCCAGCACCACCGACAGCAGCAAGACAGGCAGGGTGTAGAGCGTGTCCATCAGCAACACCAGCAGACGATCCACCGCCCCGCCCAGGTAGCCGCTCACCATGCCGAGCGGAACGCCGACCAGCAGAGCCAGACCCACGGCCAGCAGCACCACCTGCAAGGCCACACCGCTGCCAGCCATCGTCCGCACGCAGACGTCGCGTCCCAGACGGTCGGTGCCGCAGAGGTGGCTCAGGCTGGGGGCGTCGTAGATCGGATTGCTCAAACCGGCATTGGCGTCGGGCAACAGCCCGGCAGCGATCAAGGCCGGAGTGATCAGAGCGATCAGACCGTAAATCGCCACA
>CAZJLQ010000364.1:0-1887 GCA_964546675.1 uncultured Synechococcus sp. | reverse complement strand
CTACAACCCCGGCAACTTCATCTCAGCCATCCCCGAGCTGCAGGAAGCACTGCGTCTGATCGAGCTGGGTCACTTCAGCAACGGCGACGGTGAACTGTTCCGCCCGCTTCTGGACAACCTCACCGGCCACGATCCCTTCTTCGTCATGGCCGACTTCAGCGATTACGTCCGGGCTCAGGAGGCGGTCAGCCGCGCCTGGACCGACCGGATGCACTGGAACCGCATGTCCGTTCTCAATACAGCGCGGACCGGTTTCTTCTCTTCCGATCGCTCCATTGCCGAGTACTGCCGAAACATCTGGAACGTGGATCCGCTGAACGTTGAGATCACCTGCGATGTGCGCTGATGGCCGATCTTGCCCTGGTCATCAATCTCGGCAGCTCCAGCCTCAAGGCGGCCCTGGTGGATTCCACCGGGGCCTGCCCGTGGCACAGCGGCCGCAGCGTCGCCGCCGATGAGTCGCTGGAAGAGGTCCTTGACCACTGGCTCGCTCCGGCATTGGAGCCCTTTCGCCAGCGAGTCGATCTGATCGGTCACCGGGTGGTCCATGGCGGAGAACGGTTCACGGCGCCCACCCTGATCACTGCGGACGTGGAAGCCACGTTGCATGAGCTGATTCCCTTGGCTCCCCTGCACAACCCGCCAGCGCTGAAGGGTCTGGCCTGGGCCCGCGGCTGGAGCCCGGAGCTGCCTCAGTGGGCCTGCTTCGACACCGCCTTCCACAGCAGCCTGCCGGCGGCGGCTTACACCTATGCGATCCCCAGTGCCCTACGCAACAAGGGCTTTCGTCGCTTTGGATTCCACGGCATCAACCATCAGCACGTGGCTGAAGCCGTGGCCCAGCAATGGCGTGCGCAGGGAAACGATCCGTCAACACTGCGTCTGATCAGTGCACACCTTGGGGCTGGGGCATCATTGGCCGCCATCCGAGGCGGTCGCTGCATCGACACCACCATGGGCTTCACCCCACTGGAGGGTCTGGTGATGGCGACCCGGTCCGGAACAGTGGATCCCGGACTGTTGCTCGAACTGATGCGTGAGGGCTACAGCACGGACCAGCTAGCCACCATGCTGCAGAAGGAATCCGGATTGCAGGCACTGTCTGGTTTCAGCAGCGACATGCGGCAAATCCGCGAGGCCGCCGGGCAAGGACACAATGGCGCCATCCGCGCCTTGGAGGTGTTCCGTCATCGTCTACTGCAATTGCTGGGCTCGATGGCAGCCAGTCTTGGCGGTGTGGACGTCTTGGCGCTGACGGGTGGGATTGGCGAACACGACAAAGACCTCTACGAAGAACTGGCTTCAGCTCTGGATTGGTGGGGGGACGTTTCGATATCGGTGATCCCGGCCGATGAAGAAGGGATGATCGCCAGACTTTGCCGTAGGCACAGTTCCAGCCGAGCTTCAGCTCCGATCGGGTAAGTCGGGGGTTTGATGCAACAGACGATTCAACCTGAGACGATCAACATTCAGTGGATCGGGAGCCAGTTCACCAGCAAGCTCGCGGAATTTCTGCTCGATTTCTTCCGGAACTCGCACATCAAAAACACGCTCCATCAACGCCTCGATCGAAAAGAGATGGGCATTGATGTTCTCGAGATCAGCCATGGCCTGCTGCAGAGAATCAGTTGATTCTTCCGGTGCACCGCCTGCACTGAGCTGAGGCGTTGATGCAGACGACGCTGACTCCTGCTGTTTTGAACCGTGCTGTTTCTGGAGGTCTTCTAAGACACGACCGGACAAGGTCCGAAACGATTGAAGGGCTGCCCAATTGAGCTCTTGCTGTTGGCGCAGAGTTGGGAACTCACGGATTAACCGGTCATGTTCCCGGTAGAACCTCTGGCAGTCCGGGCATTGGCAGGGCTCTTCCGGCACCGCAGTCCCTCT
>CAZJLQ010000363.1:0-1892 GCA_964546675.1 uncultured Synechococcus sp. | reverse complement strand
CATGGCCCTGTTGGTGCAGAAGTTCGGCGGCACCTCCGTCGGAAGCGTGGAACGCATCCAGGCTGTCGCTCAACGGATCGCCGGCTGCCGGGAGGAGGGCCACGATGTGGTGGTGGTGGTCTCTGCCATGGGGCACACCACCGATGAACTCACCTCCCTTGCCGCAGCGATCTGTGAAGAGCCGCCGCAACGGGAGATGGACATGTTGTTGGCATCGGGAGAGCAGGTGTCGATCGCTCTGTTGGCGATGGCCCTCAATGCCATGGGCGTCAGCGCAGTGTCGATGACCGGCCCGCAGGTGGGAATCATGACCGAGTCGACCCACGGCCGCGCCCGCATCCTCGACATCCGCACCGATCGCGTGCGTTCCCGCCTCAACGATGGCCATGTGGTGGTGGTGGCTGGCTTCCAGGGCACCAGCAGCGGCAGTGGCGGCATCGCCGAGATCACCACCCTGGGCCGTGGCGGATCCGACACCTCTGCCGTCGCCCTGGCCGCAGCACTCGGGGCTGATGCCTGTGAGATTTACACCGATGTCCCCGGCGTGCTCACCACAGATCCACGCAAGGTGGTGGATGCCCAGTTGATGACAACGGTGAGCTGCGACGAAATGCTCGAGCTGGCGAGCCTCGGGGCCTCGGTGCTGCATCCGCGTGCCGTGGAAATCGCCCGCAACTACGGGGTACCGCTCGTGGTGCGCTCCAGCTGGAGCGATGAACCCGGCACCCTGCTCACCAGCCGCAAAACACGCAACATCGGCCGTGACGGCCTGGAACTGGGCAGCCCCGTGGATGGCGTAGAGCAATTGGAACAGCAGGCGGTGCTGGGCCTCTCGCACATCCCCGACCAACCCGGCATTGCGGCCCGCCTGTTTGAAGCGCTTTCAGAGGCTGAAATCAACGTCGATCTGATCATTCAGTCGACCCACGAAGGCAGCAGCAACGACATCACCTTCACGGTGCATGAAGACGAGCTTGAGCGAGCCCGTTCCGTCTGCGATGCCGTCTTGGGGGATCTGGGGGGTGCACTGAGCGCTGAAGGTGGCATGACCAAGCTCAGCATTCGCGGCGCCGGCATCATGGGGCGCCCCGGCATCGCCGCCAATCTGTTCAACTGCCTCTCGCAACAGGGCATCAACCTGCGCTTGATCGCCACCAGCGAAGTGAAGGTGAGCTGCGTGATCGCTTCTGCCATGGGCGGCAAAGCGCTGCAGGCGGTGCAGGAGGCCTTTGATGTGAGCGACAACCAGGTGCAGCTCAATCCACCGCTGGAAGGCGACAACGAGCCGGAAGTGCGGGGCGTCGCCCTGGACCGCGATCAGGCCCAGCTGAGCGTCTGCCATGTTCCGGATCGACCCGGAACTGCCGCGGCCCTCTGTTCAGCCTTGGCGGATGCGGGCATCAGCCTCGACGCCATCGTGCAATCGGAACGGCAGCACGGCGACGGCTCCCGCGACATCAGCTTCATCCTGCGCAAAGAGGATCGCGCCCGCGCCGATGTGGCCCTCGCCCCCCTTCTGGCCCAATGGCCCGGAGCTGCCCTGGAGGAGGGAGCAGCGATCGCCCGGGTGAGCGCCGTCGGAGCCGGAATGCCCGCCACCGCCGGAACCGCCGGGCGGATGTTCCGGGCCCTGGCCGATGCCGACATCAACATCGCCTTGATCGCCACCAGTGAAATCCGCACCAGCTGTCTGGTTCCTGAAAACGACGGCATTGCCGCGCTGCAGGCGGTTCATGCCGGCTTCCAGCTCGGTGGTGGGGAGCGGCATCAAGCCAAAGGCAGCGCCTCACCCCTGGACAACGGCTGAAGCGCGATACAACTGGGACAGCGGATCGAGCTGAATGTGGACGGCGACTTTCAGCAGCGCTATCAGCAAGCAGAGCAGGCTTATG
>CAZJLQ010000362.1:0-1893 GCA_964546675.1 uncultured Synechococcus sp. | reverse complement strand
TTCCTCTTCTGCAGCTGAGTGCCTGTCACGTTTATCTCACCTATCCCTTCGTGATGAGCTGGAGCCTGCTGGAGGCGATGGCCTGTGGTTGTGCTGTCGTTGGTTCGGCGACGGCGCCCGTTCAGGAGGTGATTCGGCACGGCAGCAATGGCTTGCTCGTGGATTTCTTCTCCCCTGCTGATCTGGCGACGGCCGTGACGGAGATGCTTCAGAACCGAGAACAGGCGCGTGCGTTTGGAGAGGCGGCCCGCCGCACCGTGCAACGCACCTACGACCTTGATCTTTGCGTCACGCGGCAGCTGGGACTGCTGGACCTCGTGGCCAGTGGAAGCATCAACGCCTGAAACGGCAAACTGAGGCGGGATTCAGAACCGTTCAACTTGACGCAGCTGCAAAGCCTGAGAGGCATGGTGGATCTGCTGCCAGAAGCAATGCAGCGCTGGCAGGCGGTGGAGGACGCGGCACGTCGGCTGTTCCAGCGCTCCGGTTTTCTGGAGATTCGAACCCCACTGCTGGAAGCAACCGAACTGTTTTGCCGAGGGATCGGCGAAGCAACAGATGTGGTGGGAAAGGAGATGTATAGCTTCAGCGATCGTGGTGATCGCAGCTGCACCTTGCGTCCGGAGGGTACGGCTTCTGTTGTTAGGGCCGCCTTGCAGCATGGGCTGCTCAGTCAGGGGCCGCAACGCCTGTGGTATGCGGGCCCGATGTTCCGCTATGAGCGCCCTCAGGCCGGGCGACAGCGGCAGTTTCATCAGATTGGTGTGGAGTGGCTGGGGGCGGACAGTCCCCGTAGCGATGTGGAAGTGATCGCCCTGGGCTGGGATCTACTGGCCAGCCTTGGCGTCGGGGGGCTCGAACTTGAGCTCAACAGCCTCGGTACACCTGAGGATCGGATTGCCTACCGCGCTGCTCTGGTGACGTGGTTGGAGCAACGGGCAGACCGGCTCGATGATGACTCCCGCCAACGGTTGCAGGTCAATCCGCTGCGGATCCTGGATTCCAAGAACAAGTCCACCCAGGCTCTGCTCGACGAAGCCCCAACGCTCGCGGATGCGCTCAGTGATGCCAGCCGTCGTCGGTTTGATGAGGTTCAGCAGGGGCTTGCCACCCTGGGGATCCCGTTCAGGATCAATCCCCGCCTTGTGCGGGGCCTGGACTACTACGGCCATACGGCGTTCGAAATCACCAGCGATCAGCTGGGTGCTCAGGCCACTGTGTGCGGGGGTGGGCGCTACAACGGGCTGGTCAGTCAACTGGGTGGTCCTGCAACACCGGCCGTTGGCTGGGCGCTTGGCATGGAGCGATTGATGCTCGTGCTTGAGGCGGCGTCGGAAGCGGATCCACAAGGGCCTGCTGCCCGTCTCACGACCCCTCAGGGTCCAGATGCTTTTTTGGTGAATCGTGGAGAATCGGCTGAGCGGCATGCCCTTGCCTTGGCCCGGGCCCTGCGTCAGGCCGGATTGGCGGTGGAGTTGGACGGGAGTGGATCAGCGTTCGGTAAGCAGTTCAAACGCGCCGATCGCAGTGGTGCCCCTTGGGCTCTCGTGCTTGGAGAGGAGGAAGCCGAGCGGGGTGAGGTGCGCCTCAAGCCATTGCAGGGTGAAGGTGAGGCCTGCAACCTCAAGCTGGCAGACCTGGAGGGCCTGATCACCCTGCTGCGACGCTAGGAATCGGCGTGTGACATCACGCCATGCGTGGTACTTTGCCTGGGATTTTGGGTGTGATTGTTGATCAATCTGGTGACGGGAGGAGCCGGTTTCGTTGGTTCCCATCTGATTGATCGCCTGATGGAAGCAGGCGAAGAAGTGATTTGCCTGGATAATTATTTCACCGGACGTAAGAAAAACATTGCTCAGTGGATGGGACATCCACGTTTTGAACTCATTCGCC
>CAZJLQ010000361.1:0-1895 GCA_964546675.1 uncultured Synechococcus sp. | reverse complement strand
CCCGCAATCGGTGCCTGGCTCGTGTGCTCGCTCAGTCGGGATCCATCGGCGGGATGGCTTCCCAGCTTTGCGTGGTGGAGTGGATTGCTCTGGCTGTTGATGCTGGGCGGGCCGATGCTGCTGGGCTGGTGGCTTCGGCGGCAGCGGGTCTGGCCGCTGGGCATCGCGATGGCCTGGCTTCTGCTGGACCTGCAGATTCCAGGCCAAGAGATCACAGCATTTCGCTACCTGTGGTGGGGCGTCGGGGCGTTCGGCTTGATGGCCTGGGGTGCCTTGGAGGTTCGCGCAGAGCGCGTGAACGTGGGGATCGGCCTGTTCGCGATCACCCTGCTCGGTTTCTATGTGATGGAGGTGATGGGCCGACTCGAACGCTCGCTCAGCCTGTTGGGCCTTGGTCTGCTGTTTCTTGTCGGTGGCTGGGGGTTGCAACGCCTGCGCCGGAGGCTGTTGCCTGCTGGGGGAGAACGGCGGTCATGACATTGCAGTCCCAGTGGCGCTTGCCTTGGCAGACGCGTTCATTGCGGGCCAAGGGTCTGTTGGTGGCTGCTATACAGGTCAACTTGTTGATGCTGATCGGATGCAGCTTCTGGATCGATCGGATCACACGGCCGCGGGCCTGGGTCGCGACCGAGCCGGTCGATCCGAATCTGCCGATTCGTGGGCGCTACATCAGTCTTCGCCCTGTGGTGCCTCTTGAAGCCGGAGAAGAAAGCAGCATCCCGCAGGTAACGCCCAGCGCCAGCAATGGTTCAAGGACGATCGCCGTGCGGTTGAAGGTTCACGGGAATCGTCTGGTGGCATTTGAAGACGCCGGTGGTGCGCTCCACTCCGGTTGGCAGAGAAGCAAAGCAGGAGCTGTGGTGGTGGCGTTGCAGGAACCGTTGGCGTTTTTCATTCCTCCGGATGTCAAAGACCCGTCGATTCGTGTGGCCGATGATCCTCTCTGGGTTGAAGTGACCGTGCCCCGTTCCGGGCTACCTCGTCCGATTCAACTGGGAGAGGAGCATCAAGGGCAGATCGTGCCGCTTGGATTGCGTTCAAGAGAAGGAAAACAATGATCGAGTTGATGAAATCTTTTCAGATCGAGTCTTGTTAGAGAGCCGTCTTTGGATGGTGCAGAAGCAACTGTTTCGTGTGATTTTTGCTGGAAACAGGCTTGTCAATCCCCCAAAAGGAGGAATTTAATTAGGAGCCAGTTTGCCTCCTTAGTGGTTTCTCAGCCTTCTCTTAGTTGCTGCGATCATTTCTTTTTTAGGATTTAAAAAATCAATTTATTATTAAAAGTTTTGGCTCTTAAAGCATCTGTGTCTGGAAGCCTCTACTGGGGTGGCATGTCAGGTCAGCTCATTCTGGTTAATGATAGTGATGCGGCATTATCTGATTGGTCGTTCACATTTTTGACTGCCCAGAAAGATATTCAAATCTGGTCATCTGTTGCAGAGATTGTTGATCTCGGTGAGGGGATTTCGCAAGTCACGGTGACTCCTCCGAGCTGGGGGATGAGCATCCCTGCTGGCGGCTCAACGGTGCTGAATTTCAATGCTGCAAGTGTCGGTCTGCCCGCCAGTGGTGTGTTGACGGATGCCATGTTTTTCGTTGAGGGCGGTGAAGTTGCTTCGACCCTGGAACCGCTTCCGTCGTTGGACTTTGACCCTGGCGAAGAGCAACCCGTTGACACGGAGAGCGAAACGGAACTGTCCTCTTCATCGCAGGTGGACGATTCGCCAGCGCGGGTGTTTGAGGTTGATGTTTATTCCGGTGATGTTGTCAATTTCCGCCCTGGGATTGATTCCCTCGACTTTGGTGGTCAGTCCGTCCATAACTTGATTCTCGGTAAGACGGATGAGGGTGATGTCACGTTTCTGAGCCCCTGGAACGACGCCCAGAAGATGACC
>CAZJLQ010000360.1:0-1906 GCA_964546675.1 uncultured Synechococcus sp. | reverse complement strand
ATCGAGCATGCTGACGCTCTCATCGCAGATCAGAACATCAGGCTTGAGGGCGAGGGCCCGCGCAATCGCCACCCGCTGTTGCTGCCCGCCCGAGAGCTGGCGCGGGAATCGATTCTGAAAGTTCTCTGCCGGGTTCAGGCCCACCCGCTCGAGCAGGGCACGGGCTTTTTCGCGAGCCACCGCTTTTGAGCAGATGCCATGGATCAGCAGTGGGTCCGCGATCGCGTCGGCAGCGGATAGGGCCGGATTGAGGCAGGCGAGAGGGTCTTGAAACACCATCTGGATGCGTCGCCGCGCGACGCGCAGCGTCCTGCCGCGCAGTTTCAGCAGATCTTGCCCGTGCAGTTGCACCCGTCCGCCACGGATTCCAGTGAGGCCCATCAACGCCCTGCAGAGCGTGCTCTTGCCACATCCCGAGGCACCCACCACCCCGAGGCTTTCACCAGCCCGGAGGTCGAAGCTGATGCCATCCACGGCCTTGAGCCAGTCCGGCGCCCAGGGCAGGCCGCCAATGGCATGCCAACAGCGCATGTCATCCAGTTCCAGAACCGTGGGGCTCTGGGGACGTTGCGGGGAACGGCCCCCTTCACGCGCCCGGGCGGCGGCGACCAGCCGTTGCCCCATCGGAGAGCGGGGCTGGGTCAGCAGTGTTCGGCTTGCGCCGTCCTCCACCTTCTGCCCGCCGTCGAGCATCGCCATGCGCCCGCACCAGCGGGCTGCCATCGCCAGGTCGTGACTGATCAGTAGCAGGGCGCTGCCCAGCTCATCGCACAGTCCGCTCAGTTCTGCCATCACCTGCCCTGCCACAGCCACATCCAGGCTGGTGGTGGGTTCGTCGGCAATCAGCAGCGGAGGTTCAAGCGCGATGGCCAGGGCAATGGCCAGGCGCTGGCGCATCCCCCCACTGAGTTCATGGGGATAGGCGCGGAACCGCTGCGCGCCGATGCCGACTTTGTCCAGCAGATCGAGAGCACGGCTGCGCCGCCAGTGGTCATCGCGCTCGGGGCGGTGGGCTCGCAGGGTGTCAAGCAGATGCCCGCCCACGTTGAGCAGGGGATTCAGACGGGTCATCGGGTCTTGGAACACAAGACCGGCGGCTTGGCCGCGCAGCCTCCGCAAGGCGGCTCGATCCAGATCGCGTGGATCGGAACCGGTGAGGCGCAGCCCGCCGCTGCAGACGCTGCCAGGCGGCAGCAGCTGCAGCACAGCACGGGCGACGGTGCTCTTGCCGCAGCCTGAAGATCCCACGAGAGCAAGCTTCTCGCCGGCCTGGAGCTGCAGGTCGAGGCCGTCCAGGGTCCAGCTGTCGCTGCCTGGATAACGCAGCTTCAGTTGTTCGAGCTCCAGAACCGGCTGTGGCATCGACGGTACGAAGAACCCAGCACTGAATACCATGGAATGACCCGCTGGGTCGGATGCTCAACGCCGCCTCCTCACCGGATACCTCCAGAGCCGACGATGCTCCGGTTCCAGTGGCCTGCGGTCTGCCTGAATTGCGGCGGCATCCGATCCGTCATCCGGATGATTACGACATCGCTCTTCCGGAGTGGCTAAGGCAATGCATCGCCAATGTGCCGCCGGGCATTGGCCAGAGCTGCCCCACGGATCCGGAGGCGCTGCTTGTCTCAGCGTTTGATTTCGGCTTCCAGCTGCATGAGGGGCAGTTCCGTGCCAGCGGCGACCCCTACATCGTTCACCCGGTGGCTGTGGCGGATCTGCTGCGAGACATCGGCGCCAGTGCAAGCGTGATCGCCGCAGGTTTCCTGCACGACGTGGTTGAGGACACGGACGTCACTCCCCAGCAGATTCAGGAGCACTTCGGGGGAGAGGTGCGTGAACTGGTGGAGGGGGTCACCAAGCTGGGTGGCATTCACTTCAACAACCGCACCGAAGCGCAGGCGGAAAA
>CAZJLQ010000359.1:0-1920 GCA_964546675.1 uncultured Synechococcus sp. | reverse complement strand
CTTCGGCGGGCTGACGGCCAGCTTCAATCGCGTCTCGGAAATGACGGGCATCGCGGATCAGATGATCGGCGGCCAGCACAAGGAGTAGGGGGTCGTCGCCGTTGGCAGTGGCCTGCAAGGCCGCCACGGTGACGGCCGGGGCCGTGTTGCGTCCGATGGGCTCGAGCAGGATGGCGTTCGGCTCGATGCCGATCTGACGCATCTGCTCCGCCACGATGAAGCGATGGTCTTCGTTGCAGATCAGCAGCGGCGGAGCGAGGCCGTCCAGACCGTTCAGGCGTTGATGGGTCTGCTGCAGGAGCGTGGAATCGCCTCCACCACTGAGAGGCCAGTACTGCTTTGGATAGCTGGCCCGGGATAACGGCCACAGGCGTGTGCCTGTTCCTCCGCAGAGGATCACCGGGATCAGGGGTGTGGCGGCCAAGCTGTCCGTAACCAGGGTTACCCAGGATCGCCCGAGCGCCCCTCTCCTGTCGATGGGGCTTGGCTGATGAGGTCTTAGAGCTCGAGCAGCCCTGGCGGGGGCGTCACCAGCAGCCAGCCCTCATCGAGATGAACTTCCGGCACGATCGCTTCAACGAAAGGCACCAGAAGCGTGCGGCCATCGGAACGTTGAATTTCGAGCAGGTCGTTCCCCGCCGAAATCAGATCCTGAACCGTGCCCAGACTGCTCCCTTCCGCGTCAAGCCGGACTTCAAGCCCGACCAGATCGAGCAGATGGAATTCACCCTCCTGAAGGGTTGGGCGGTCGTCCGAATGAACCAAGAAGTCCTGGCCGACCAGAGTCTCCGCTGCGGCTCGGTCGTTGATGCCTTCAAGACGCACCACAAACAGCGATCGGCCCGGCAGTTGGCGGCCGCGGACCAGTTCCATTTTCTGGGGTGAACCGCCACTGGAGGCTTGCAGCCAGCGCGGGCCCGGTTGGGTGAAGCGCTCAGGGAAATCACTGCTTGGGTTGATTTTGAGCTCTCCTTTCAGCCCTTGCGCTCCCACCACACGGCCAACCTTGAGCCAGTCCAAGGACTCTGAAGCAGGCATGACGAAACGCGACCGCTCTGCCGATAATGCCCGCAGACCTGCCCAGGCCTGAGTGATGGCGCCATCTGAAGCTCCGATTCTTCCCGGTTCAACCATCACGGTTCGGGATCCCCGCTCGATTTACAACGGCTACACCGGTTTCGTGCAGCGGATCAGCGGTGATCGTGCAGCGGTGCTGTTTGAAGGGGGCAACTGGGACAAGTTGGTGACCATGCGGATCAAGGACCTGCAACCAGCCTGAGTGTGATCGCGTTACGACACCGCTGGCGAAAGCAACTCAAAGCCATCGTCCAGGAAACGAAGACTCCCGCCGGGCGTGTCTACAACGTTTTGGTCTTCGGGGCGATTTTGCTCAGCGTGCTGGCGTTGTTAATGGATCCGAATCCGTTAACCAGTTCTGTGGTGCGCGGAAGTGCACACGGCTGGATTCAGTGGATTCAGAGCCTATGTCTGCTCGTGTTTGTTACAGACTTTGTTTTGAATGTTTATGTCAGCGATAAGCCGTTTCGTTATGTTTTCAGTTTTTACGGTTTCATCGATTTGATGGCCGTTGTGTTCTTTTTTATCCCGGAAGTCAGTAGTGAGATCTTGCTTTGGGTGTTTAAATTTGGCCGTATTCTGAGGGTATTTAAGCTGCTTCGATTTGTCGATGAAGCGAGGGTTCTGGGGGAAGCCTTGCGAGCCAGTGCGCGCACGATTGTTGTTTATTTATTTTTTGTATTTTTGCTTCAGGTGGTTCTTGGCTATTGTATTTTTGTGATCGAAAGTGTTAATCCAGAAAGTCAATTCCGGACGATTGGCAACGGTGTGTATTGGGCGATTGTCACAATGACAACCGTTGGCTACGGAGACTATGTACCCCAAACAGGCCTTGGACGTTTA
>CAZJLQ010000358.1:0-1927 GCA_964546675.1 uncultured Synechococcus sp. | reverse complement strand
CGATGAACCGCTGACGGGCATTGATGTACTCCACATGGATGTTGAACTTCCGATCAAAAAAGTCCATGAGGAATTCGGGTTCCCCCTTCCGCATGAATCCCTGATCAATAAACATGCAGGTGAGCTGATCGCCGATCGCCTTCTTCAGAAGAAAGGCCAGCGTCGAGGAATCGACTCCTCCAGAAAGGGCCAACAGCACCCGTTTCTCACCCACCTGGTCCCGAACCTGGGCAACGGCTTCATCGATGAACGCTGACGTGGTCCAGTCGGGATCACAGCCGCAGACGTGATAAACGAAATTGCGGATCAGAGCCATTCCGCAGGTGGAGTGCACCACCTCGGGGTGGAACTGAACGCCATACAGGCAACGCTGCAGGTTGGCCACGGCGGCCTCCGGGGTGTTGGCGGTGTGGGCCAAACGCACAAAGCCCTCGGGCAACGCCTTGACGGAATCGCCATGGCTCATCCACATGGTGGAGCCGTTGTCCACGTTGGTGAGCAGATCCGTAGGGTCGTCCACCTCCAGTGGTGCCTTGCCGTATTCGGCCTTACCGGTGGCCGCTTCCACCACACCGCCGAGCTGCTGAACCATCAGCTGCATGCCGTAACAAACCCCCAGCACGGGGATGCCCAGGTCCCAGATGCCGGGATCACAAAGGGGCGCATGCTCCGCATACACCGAGTTGGGGCCACCGCTGAGAATGATTCCCTTCGGCGCCAGCCGCTTTAACTCTTCAACAGAGGTGGCGTAGCCCATCACCACCGAGAACACCTCGGTTTCGCGCACCCGACGGGCGATCAGCTCGGAATACTGGGAGCCGAAATCGAGGATCACGATGGCCGGCTGACGCTGACCGTCGGAAGAACGCTGGGTCATCAGAACAGAACTGGGACGGGTCGCGTCGACCGTCAATCCTTCAGGGTAAAGAAGCGTTGAGCGGCCACAGGGCCCTTCCAGCGGAGGTCCCGGTTGCGATCGAACAGGGCCGCAGCCACCTGGATGGGCCATCTGCCGTATCTGGCGACATACTCAGCGGCGCGCCGTTCCACCGTCGCAGCCAGGCAGCTGCCCAAGCGCTGCACTGCATCCGGGTCATGCTGCGCCAACCCCTGAAAGGCCGCCTCAACCGATTCGGCAGTGCGCAGCTGCTGGAGCAGGTCCAAAGGAAGACCACAGTCCAAAGCCAGAGCCGTCAGCACCTCCAGCCGTCCATCCGCCAGATGGTGGTGGGTGTGAAAAATCCCCCCCGCCAGCTTGATCAACTTGCCGTGATACCCCAACAGGAGCAGATCACGGACGCCGGCTTCGGCCGCGGCAACAAGCACCGGACCCATCCAATTGCCCACCTTCAGAGAAGGGGTCAACTGGTGCTGACGGGCCAGATCCAGACCGTTCTCGCCGATCACCAACACCAGGCGAGCCGCACCATCAGGCTCCGCCGCGATCCGAGCCAGCTGGTCCAGCACCGACTGGAGCTGGTCGGGCGCGGCACTGCGCTGAACCTCGGCCTGCAGACCGATCAGTGCCAAGCCATCCACCACACCGAACGCTGCATTGCTGGTGCGTTCCGCCAGATCGCGGCCCCTGGGGAACACCAACTCCAGCTTCAGCTGACGACCCTCGGGCAACAACGGCGTCAAATTGTCGAAGACCAGATGTCGGGCAAAGGAGGAGATACAGAGCGCACCCGAGGATCCATGCCGACCAACACCCTCCCCAGCGATGAGCTCGATTGCCTCCCGCTGCTCCGAAACCCACTCGGCATGGACCCAGATCTCCAGTCCGCGGGTGAGGTCCAAGCCAGGACCGGGGTCGCAGTGGCTGATCGCCAGTGCTGAACTGCCATCCCCAAGCGGCGCAGACGAGATCACAGGGACAGGCAATGGATCCTCGCGATCCGGAAGCACCAAGGGCTGGTGCGACGCA
>CAZJLQ010000357.1:0-1929 GCA_964546675.1 uncultured Synechococcus sp. | reverse complement strand
AAACTGACACAACATTCTCTAGAGCGATCTCCCGATCATTATTTAGCAATATCGTAGGCAATCAATCATCAACTGAAGCCAGGCCTTAATCCAGGAACAGTTGTCGGCTCGATGTACGTAAAGTCATCGGGTCCCGTGCCATAACGCGTTAATTTCTGGCTTTGTTCCTGTTCACGGGCCTGATCGCATCGTGTTGCATAGTCAGCCATTCGGGCCTCACGGTCTGGCATTGCAGCCAGATGCTCTTCAAGCCGTTCCGTTGCACGTCTGTACAACTCAAGATCATGCCGATAGCAATGCATCGTCAAAGCATCATCCACCGATCTTGATTCGAGAAAACTTGATTGCGAGGCTCGATTTTTACTTCGATTTTTCTCGCCGGGATAGGCCAGATTCAGCTTCACGCCTTGGCGTTCTAGCAACCACTCGAACACCACCATTGACTCCTCAAATCGCTCCAATACGCCAAGATTAAATCGATCCAAAACAACATCAATGGATTCAGAGTTCACTTGTTCACCACCAAGAACGCGCGACTGAAAGTCGTGATGCTTCCCCAAATAATCTCGATAGGCAAGCCCCTGCTGCAATGTGCCCTGGCGAATTTGGAAGTGATAGGCCGACCAATTTCGATCTGAAGGAACCCTGAGGATCGAACAAGGAAAAAGGGCCAAGTCCGCACAAGCTGGCTCCGCCAGATGGGAAGACAGTGCTTCGTAAGCGGCCTCAGTGTGCTGCGAAAGATAGTCTTGAACTGAAGTTTGCTTTAAGCGACCACGACAAGCCACTGGCTTTTCAGCATAAAGAACACGCCCGGTAAAATTATTTTGCAGAATCCAATTAAAGGTCGTTCCACCACATTTAAACAAATGAAAAAAACTGATTTTCATCGCCTAGAACAGCCTACGTTGACTATAGCCTGACCGATTAGATCGAATCATGCAGAACGTCGGGGCGAGAAGGTCAGACGAACTGAAACGCTTCCTTTCTCAACTCGGCGTTGAGGGGCTCCACACAATCTCAGATCTTTCACGCATTGACGAAGCGCTCACGCATACATCTGCCAGGCTCAGCAAAAACCATGAACGGCTGGAGTTCCTCGGCGATGCCGTTCTTCGTTTGGCTTGCTCGGAATACATCGACCGTGAGCATCCCAATCTGCCTGTCGGAAAACGATCTGAACTGCGTGCTCAACTCGTGAGTGATCAATGGCTGTCTGAACTCGGAGAATCCATTCAGATCGAAACGATCCTGCTCACTGGCACCCATGCCAAGCGAGACATCAATGCCAGACAGACCCTTCGAGCCGAAGCAACGGAAGCCTTGATCGGCGCGTTGTATCTCCAACCGAATGGCCTCGAGCAGGTGCACGCCTGGCTGACACCCCACTGGAAGCAAAGCAGCATGGCGGTGTTGGCCAGGCCCGACCTTTTCAACAGCAAATCAGCCCTGCAGGAATGGAGCCAGGCCCACCAGCTGGGACTGCCGAGTTACGAAACAGAAGAGAACAATCCGCAGCATGGCGACCCCTGCCGCTTCCGAAGCTGCGTGCGACTTGGAGACCTGATCAGATCGGAAGGCATGGGACGGTCCCGCAAAGAGGCTGAGCAACACGCAGCCCAAGCAGCACTTCAAGCCCTAAAGGAGATTTAATTGGGCAGACGTGTGCCGCACTGATCACAGTGCAGCGCGTCCTTTCGGTGGCCGGCACGCCCACAAGCGATGCAAACCGGGCCGTCTTGACCCTTTTGGTGATGACGAACTCCCGAATACGTGAGAATTCCGGTGGGAATCGCGATGATTCCAAAACCCAGCATCATCACCACAGATGCGAGTAAACGTCCAAGGCCTGTTTGGGGTACGTAGTCTCCATAACCAACGGTTGTCATTGTGACAATCGCCCAATACACACCGTTGCCAATCGTCCGG
>CAZJLQ010000356.1:0-1933 GCA_964546675.1 uncultured Synechococcus sp. | reverse complement strand
TCAATAGTTATCATGTATTAGCTCTATCCTCCGATTTCTTAAAGTCCGTTCCACTGCATTCGGCTTCGTAACCTTGCAGGCGTGCACGCAAGCCATTGGTGTCTGACCCCGGTTCCCAGTCATCCCCTTCAGGCCTCAACACCAGGGTGATCCACCACGGCGAAAGCTTCGCGGGCGACACCGGCACTGTGATGCCGCCGATCTTTCCCTCCAGCACCTTTGCCCACGGAAACCCTGGGGGCTTCGACTACACCCGATCCGGCAATCCCAACTTCCGCATTCTCGATGGCGTACTCGCCTCAGTTGAGGGCTGTTCCCACGCCACCGTGTTTGCGTCCGGCGTCAGCGCCATCACCGCTGTGGTCTCCCAGCTGAAGCAGGGAGATCTGGTGCTGTGCGAGGAAAACCTCTATGGCTGCACCGTGCGCCTGTTCGAACAGGTGTTCGCGAAGTTCGGTCTGCGCACCAAATGGGTGGACTTCACCAAGACGGACGCACTCGATGCAATCCGCAGCCAAAACCCCGCAATGGTTTGGCTGGAAAGTCCCACCAACCCTCTGTTGAAGGTGATCGATCTTCAAGCGGTTTGCTCGATGACACAGCCTCTTGGAATCCCGGTTGTGGTGGACAACACCTTCGCCACGGCACTGGTGCAGCGCCCCCTGGAACTGGGTGCCACCCTCTCCCTGACCAGCACCACCAAGTACATCAACGGCCACTCCGACGCCCTGGGTGGAGCTGTTTGCACCAACGACCCCGACTGGCACCAGAAGATGGTCTTCTCCCAGAAGGCCCTGGGCCTGCAGCCCTCCCCCTTTGATTGCTGGTTGATTACGCGGGGCATCAAAACCCTGCCGCTGCGGCTGAAGCAACAGATGACCAATGCTTCCGCCCTCGCTGATCAATTGGCGGAGCATCCAAAAGTGAATTGGGTGCGTTACCCCTATCGCAGGGATCACCCCCAGCATGCGGTGGCCGTCAAACAGATGACGGGTGGTGGTGCAATCGTTACAGCAAGCTTCAACGCCAGCCAAGACCAGACCTATGCGCTCTGCAAACGGCTGCGCTGGTTCACCATGGCTGAAAGCCTGGGCGGCATCGAAAGCCTGATCTGTCACCCGGCCACCATGACCCACGCCGCCGTTTCAGATGAGGTGAAAGCGAAGCTGGGCATCGACGCTGGTTTGGTGCGCTTCTCGGTGGGCTGTGAAGACCTGAGCGATCTGCAGGCCGACCTGCACCAGGCGTTGGAGCCACTGACGTGAGTCCACGCGATTTGTTGCAGGATCCCGCCTGGCAGGGCTCGGATCTCGGCCACCCTCTCCCCGATGCCCCCCATGCCGTCTCTGTGGCGCTGCCCCGCTGGAGCGATGTCATTGCCTACGAAGAGAACGACCCAGCCTGTCGCGGGGCGCTGCAAACGATCTATCCGCGCTTCGGCCTTCACCCTCTGGTGCAACAACTGGCCCAGCGTGCGGCGAAACCGGGCTGGACGGTCTGGCCGTACCCAACCGAAG
This sequence comes from uncultured Synechococcus sp., assembly GCA_964546675.1. Classification (GTDB taxonomy): domain Bacteria; phylum Cyanobacteriota; class Cyanobacteriia; order PCC-6307; family Cyanobiaceae; genus Parasynechococcus. The sequence continues at coordinate 416 of CAZJLQ010000356.1, read as the reverse complement.
CAGCCGTCCTGGCGGCCCAAGCCCATTGCCGACGCAAGGCGCCTGAAAGCAGCGCAGAGCTCGTCTCTGTCACCGAACGTCTTTGCCTGAGAGCTGATGCACAGGCGAGCCCCCACGCCAAAGCCTTCTGGCAGCACACTGGCCTGGGACTCTCCTCCCGCCAGGCGGCGATTGCCCTGGATCACGACAAAGCTCCCACCGCCGAGGATGGCCGATGGGCCCGCCAAACCGTTCGTCAGCGTCTGGCCGAAATACACGGAGCAGGTGTGGAGCAGATCAGCCTGCACCCCGCAGGCATGGCGGCCCTGCATGCCGCCCTACGCGCCGTGCAGAACCTTCGGCCGGGGCGCGCCACGCTCCAACTGGGCTTTCCCTACGTGGATGTCCTCAAGCAACCGCAGGAGATCTTTCACGGA
>CAZJLQ010000355.1:0-1941 GCA_964546675.1 uncultured Synechococcus sp. | reverse complement strand
CACCACGACGACCACCATGACGACGGCCATGCTGAGGGTCATCATGATGACGATGATCATCATCAAGCTGCTGAGACTTCAGCTGCTGGGGATCGTGGTCGGCACTCACATGGTCATGGCGAGTTCGATCCACACATTTGGTTGGATCCTGTTCGCGCCGTTCAACAGGTTGAAAACATTAGAGATGGATTGATTGCAGCTGATCCAGGCTGTGCAGATGGGTATAAGAAAAATGCCGCAACCTTCACTACGAAGCTGGAGGACTTGAACACCGAACTAGCAACCTTATTGAAGCCTTACAAAGGAAAGACCTTTGTTGCATTTCACGATTTTGCAACGTATTTCGCCAACCGTTATTCGCTGAAGGCTGAATTCCTAGTCGATCTTCCGGAAATGAACCCAAGCCCAGCCGATCTCCAGCGCGTGGGTGCACAGGTCAAAGCTTCAGGCCTTAAGGCTTTACTCAGCGAGCCGCAGGAGGGCAACCGCTCTTTCAATGCATTGGCGAAAGACCTTGGGGTGAATATCGTTGAATTCAACCCGTTGGAGACTGGTACTGCTGAGTCGGCACAACTTCCAGACACTTACCTTGATGTAATGCGCTCCAACGTCAACAACCTTGTCAAGGCCATCGGGAACTGACCTTTGATGCACAGCCCAGTTCTTGTCGTGAGCGGCCTGTCGGTCGAACGTTCAGGTCGTCTTGCTGTCGAGAAGGTCTCGTTTGAACTTGCGAGTGAAAGCGAGACCGCTGTCGTCGGACCGAATGGTGCGGGCAAAAGCACCCTGGTTGCTGCCTTGCTTGGTCTGCTTCCACGCTCTGCTGGTGACGTAGAGATCCTTGGCCGTTCCCTGGCTGCCAACGGCCATCTTCCAGGGGCAATCAGATCTCAGATTGCCTATGTGCCCCAGAGCTTGTCACTGCAGGGCCGTTTCCCGCTGACGGTTGCCGAGTTTGTCGGTTTTGGCTTTGATCCTCCCGGCCCTCGTTGGCCATGGCGCCAGAGGCTTCAACGGCTTGAAGCTGTGGAGACCGCCCTTGATCGCACTGGATGTCTTGATCTCCATCATCGTTTGCTCAGTGAATTATCTGGGGGGCAACTGAAACGTGTGATGCTGTCGTTCTGTGTTGTTCGGCCTCGCCAACTTCTGGTGCTTGATGAGGCTCAGGCAGGGCTCGATGTGCCATCAAACGAACGTTTTCAGCAACTCTTGCTCGAGTTGCGTCGCGAGGAGGGATGGACTGTTTTGCATGTCTCCCATGATCTGGACATGGTGCGTCGCAGCAGTGACCAGGTTCTCTGCTTAAACAGGCGCCTCTGCTGTAGCGGGACACCGGACAACACACTTACTCCGGAACGGCTAAGTGAATTGTATGGGCCCAACGTTGTTCCCTATCGGCACCAATGCCATGGTTGATGCCGGATCATTGCAGTTAATTTTGGCTGAACCGTTCATGCAGCGTGCGTTGCTGGGCGGATTATTGACGGGTGCGCTTGGTGGAGTGCTCGGCAGCATTGCCGTTTTGCGGCAGTTGTCGTTTTTCAGTGATGCTCTTGGTCACTCAGCTTTGCTGGGCATCACGATCGGAATCTTGATTGGTGTCAATCCAACGCTAATTCTCATTCCGTTTGCGGTGGTTTTCGCCATTCTTGTCAATCAACTTGTCGAGCGAAGTTCGCTTCCCACAGACGCCTTACTGAATATTGTTTATTCAAGTTCCCTGGCAGCCGCGATTCTTGCCCTAAGCCTTGTCAAACACTATCGCGGTGGTATCCGACAGCTGCTTTTTGGAGACATCCTCGGCGTCAGCAATCTTGATCTTGTTGTCATCGGAGTTCTTCTTACGGCTGCCACCATCTACGTCGGTGTCAGTTTGCGTGCTCAGGTTCTACTTACCTTGAACGAACAACTGGCTGGAGCTGTTGGCGTACGCACTGG
>CAZJLQ010000354.1:0-1943 GCA_964546675.1 uncultured Synechococcus sp. | reverse complement strand
GGGCCAAGGCCCTTCAGGAAGAGATTGGCGACGTTATCCAGACGTGAACTGAGTGGTCCTGATGCGATCGGCTGCAGCTCGTCATCCGGAACTGTGGCCAGCCAGCCATCGGTGAGCGCGAGCAGATCAGCCCGATCGCGGCTGGCTTGACCCGAGGCGATGTCTGGGTCACCCGGCTTCAGCACAAGCGTTTGCCAGGGTTTCGGCAGGGATTGGAGCCATGGCTTTGGCAGGGTGCCTGCGCTGGTGCTCAGTCGAGGGATGGACCCACTGCCGCGGCACCCCGCCAGAACAGCAACACCAGCCCCACCCAACAGCTGAAGCAGACGGCGTCGACCGAAGGGAGTGGGACCGCTCATGACGCCGACCCTACGGTTTTGCCATGAAGGGCATCCATGCCCTGATCACACCGATCGACCAGCTCCGCGGCGTTCAGGCCCTGCAGCTGGGCCAACAGAAGCAGCGCTCCGGCGCCCACACCTTCCTTGACATAGCCCAGCTCGTAATCGCGCAGTTGCTGGTGACGACTCGCTCCCAGGCGTACCCCACAGGCCATTGCCTGGAGAGCAACCCCGCAGTGGTCACTGGCCACATCAACCAAGCGGCTGAACATGGAGGTCCCCTGCGGAGCGCCTGCCTCGTCAGCCAGCCAGGCCGTGGTTCCGATGATCACCTGTTCAGACAACTGTTGCCGCTGCTCGCGCCCTAAAGCCATCAAGGCAAGGGCGAGCACCGCCACCATCTGACTGCCGCCACCGAGCAACAGGGGCTGACGGGTGGCGGCAGCGCCCACCAGCAACCCTGCCGCCAGGGCCTGAAACGGATCCCCCACGGCAGCGAGCACCGCCAAAGGGTGGGCGGATTCGCCCATCAGGCCAGCCCGTTCGAGCCCCTCTCGCACAAGTCGGCTTTTCAAGGCCTGAGGCGGTTGCAGCGCGCTGCCGCTGACAAGCTCGGCGACCGACATCCCAAGACCGGTCAGCACTGCCTGGGCCGTCGTGGTGCCGCCAGGGACACACTCCGCCAGCACGAGAGGTGCGCGCAGGCGCGCACCCAATCGCTCCCCCTGCCGCCACAGCCGTTGAACACGCTCCGACGACATCGCGCTGCCCCGAGAGAGACAGCCGGAAGGTCCCTCCTCAGCCGACTCGAGGCGGAGATGAGCAAAGTCGGGCTGTCGCGGCAACCCAAGGGCAGCCACCACAGGAACCAGACCAAGGGACTCCACCACAACGCGGGACAGCAGAGCTGGGGAAACACCTGCCGGCAACTCGGGGAGAGGCCAGTGACGTTGCCCTCCCGGACCGCAGAGCAACAATTCCGCATCGGCCAGAGCCGTCAATCGACGGGCCACAGGTGTCGCACCAGCCGCCGAAATCCCTGGCCACTCCGCTGTGCGGGTTCCACCCAGCACGAGAAGCAGGTCAACCTTCAGAGCAGGCTGGCGCCAGATTTCAAGCTGCCGCCGCAGGCTGATCGAGGAACTGCAACCACCAAGCGGTCTGCAACCGGATGGGAAGTCAGCGCGATCAGAGGGGATCAAGGGCGACAAGACCATGCAGCAAACGCGGTGGTGAGGGGATCGAGGACCCCAGCCGCGGGAAGATCCAGTACGCGAGGGCGTGAAGAGAAAGCACGTAGATCACCTCCTGCAACACCACCAGGAGCAGCGCCATTACCTGAATTTCAAGAAGATCTGGCGAAAAAGGGAGCTGGAGCACAGCGACGAGCCGATCAAGCAGGCCAGCTCCGGCGCGTGTGATCAACACCCACAGGTTCTCACCCACCAGAAGGGAGAGCACCAGGATCCGAACCAGAAAACCGCCGGTTCCCAGAACGATTCCGAAGGCCCAGCTCAGCCACCAGCTCAGGCCGCGACACCAGCTCCAGCCCAACCAGAGAGACAGCAGACCATAGGGAAACAACAGAAGCGGACCTCGAAC
>CAZJLQ010000353.1:0-1960 GCA_964546675.1 uncultured Synechococcus sp. | reverse complement strand
GAATACCTGCGCAGTGCCAGGCAGCTGGAGATCAAGGTGGCCCAGGGTGCCAAACCGGGAGAGGGCGGCCAGCTGCCCGGGCCGAAGGTGGACGACTACATCGCAGGGCTGCGGAACAGCAAGCCGGGTGTGGCCTTGATTTCACCACCGCCGCATCACGATATTTATTCGATTGAAGATCTCGCTCAGCTGATTTACGACCTGCATCAAGTGCATCCCACTGCACCGGTGAGTGTGAAGTTGGTGGCGGAAATCGGGATCGGCACCATCGCCGCTGGTGTGGCGAAGGCCAATGCCGATGTGATCCAGATTTCCGGGCACGACGGTGGTACGGGTGCGTCGCCGCTCAGCTCGATCAAGCATGCCGGCAGTCCCTGGGAGCTGGGGCTCACCGAAGTGCATCGAGCCCTGCTTGAAAACGGCCTGCGCGACCGTGTGTTGCTCCGGGCAGACGGTGGCCTGAAGACGGGTTGGGATGTGGTTGTCGCCGCTCTGCTCGGAGCGGAGGAATATGGCTTCGGTTCGGTGGCGATGATCGCCGAGGGCTGCATCATGGCCCGTGTTTGCCACACGAACAATTGCCCTGTGGGCGTGGCCACCCAGAAGCAGGCCCTGCGCAAGCGTTTCACGGGAATCCCTGAGCACGTCGTGAATTTCTTCTGGTATGTGGCAGAAGAGGTGCGTCAGCTGATGAGCCTTCTCGGTGTGGCTCGGATCGAGGATCTGATCGGTCGTTCCGAGCTGCTCAAGCCCCGGGCCGTTGAATTGGCCAAAACACGATGCGTTGATCTTTCAAGTCTGCTGGCGCCGATCAACGGATCTGAGGATCGCTCCTGGCTCCATCACAGCGCCGAAGCCCACGGCAACGGTCCGATCCTTGAGGACCAGCTCCTGGGGGATGCTGACCTGGTGGCGGCACTGGACAGCCATGGTTCATTGAGCCGCACCTTGGAGATCATCAATACCGATCGCAGTGTTTGCGCCCGTCTAGCGGGTGAGATTGCGCAGCGACATGGCAATCGCGGCTTCCAGGGCCAGCTCGATCTCACCTTCCGGGGGGCGTCGGGCCAGAGCTTTGGTGCCTTCCTCGTTCAGGGCATGAATGTGCGTCTGGAAGGGGAGGCCAATGATTATGTGGGCAAGGGGATGAACAGCGGCCGGATCACCCTGGTGCCGGCTGATGCCACGGCCAATCCCGGCGAGCAGGTGATCCTTGGCAACACCTGTTTGTATGGCGCCACCGGTGGTGAATTGTTTGCGCTTGGGCGTGCCGGTGAACGCTTTGGCGTGCGGAACAGCGGAGCCCGCACCGTGGTGGAGGGCGCCGGTGACCATTGCTGTGAGTACATGACCGGCGGTGTGGTGGTTGTTCTGGGAAGCACGGGCCGGAATGTTGGTGCCGGAATGACCGGTGGGGTGACCTTCCTTTTGGATGACGGGGATCGGGTCACGCCCCGCGTGAATCCGGAGATTGTTGCGGTCTGCTCGATCACCACGGCTGAACAGGAAGCGATGTTGAAGGAGTTGCTTGAGGCCCATGTGGCCGCCACGGGGAGTCCAAAGGCTTTGGCCCTGCTGGCTGAATGGCCAGCGGTGAAGGATCGCTTCAAGGTGCTGATTCCACCGAGTGAGCGGGCTGCCATGGGCCTGGCGGACAAGCAGGCGGTGGCGGCCTGATCGAGCAACCGTTCTGTGCCCTGGTACGCCAAACACGAAACGTTCACTGCAGAGGCTGCGTCCCTCTCGCCGGAGGAGAGGCGCCCCCACCTGGAAGCCCATCGCCGCTGGGTGGATGAGCAAGCCGCAGGGGGTCGTTCCGTCCGCAGTGGTTTTCTGGTGGACAGCTCTCGCCGTCCAGGTGGTGGCGGGTTGCTGATCTTTGAAGCTGATTGCTACGCCGATGCCCTCAGCTTGGTGAAGCAGGACCCGATGATTCAAGCCGGATTGGTGTCTTGGTCGT
>CAZJLQ010000352.1:0-1960 GCA_964546675.1 uncultured Synechococcus sp. | reverse complement strand
CGGATCTGGTGGAGGTTCAGCGGGCCAGTTTCAAGTGGTTTCTGGATAAAGGTCTGATCGAGGAGCTTGAAAGCTTCTCACCCATCACCGATTACACAGGCAAACTCGAACTTCACTTCATCGGTAGTGAGTACCGGCTCAAGCGGCCGCGCCACGACGTTGAAGAGGCGAAGCGCCGGGACGCAACCTTTGCGTCCCAGATGTACGTCACCTGCCGGCTGGTTAACAAAGAGACGGGGGAGATCAAGGAGCAGGAGGTTTTCATCGGGGAACTCCCACTGATGACTGAACGTGGCACGTTCATCATCAATGGCGCCGAGCGCGTGATCGTGAATCAGATCGTGCGCAGCCCGGGCGTTTACTTCAAAGACGAGCAAGATAAAAACGGTCGCCGCACCTACAACGCCAGCGTCATCCCGAATCGGGGCGCCTGGCTGAAGTTTGAGACGGACAAGAATTCCTTGCTTCATGTGCGTGTTGATAAAACACGCAAGATCAACGCCCATGTGCTCATGCGGGCGATGGGTTTATCCGACAACGATGTTGTCGACAAGCTGCGTCATCCCGAGTTTTACAAGAAGTCGATTGATGCTGCGAACGATGAGGGCATCAGTTCGGAAGACCAGGCTCTGCTCGAGCTCTATAAAAAACTTCGGCCTGGTGAGCCCCCATCGGTGAGTGGCGGACAGCAACTCCTTCAAACCCGATTCTTCGATCCCAAGCGTTACGACCTCGGTCGGGTCGGCCGCTACAAAATCAATAAAAAACTGCGCCTCACGATTCCAGACACGGTGCGCACCCTCACCCATGAGGACGTGCTCTCAACCCTGGACTATTTGATCAATCTGGAACTGGACGTCGGTGGAGCAAGCCTCGATGACATCGATCATCTCGGCAACCGTCGAGTGCGTTCCGTTGGCGAATTGCTGCAAAACCAGGTCCGCGTCGGTCTGAACAGGCTCGAGCGGATCATCAAGGAGCGCATGACCGTTGGCGAAACGGATTCGCTAACTCCGGCGCAGCTCGTGAATCCGAAGCCCTTGGTTGCAGCGATTAAGGAATTTTTCGGATCCAGCCAGCTGAGCCAGTTCATGGATCAGACCAATCCCCTGGCTGAGCTCACCCACAAACGCCGCATTTCTGCCCTCGGACCCGGGGGATTGACCAGGGAGCGTGCCGGTTTTGCCGTTCGCGATATCCATCCTTCGCACTACGGCCGCCTCTGCCCGATCGAAACCCCAGAGGGTCCGAATGCTGGTCTGATCAACTCGCTGGCGACCCACGCCAGGGTCAATGAGTACGGCTTCATCGAAACCCCCTTCTGGAAGGTTGAGAATGGTGTTGTGCAGAAAACGGGAGATCCGATTTATCTCTCTGCGGATCGTGAAGACGAGGTCCGTGTTGCACCAGGTGATGTCGCCACTGAGGACGATGGGCGGATCAAAGCCGATCTGATTCCCGTCCGCTACCGCCAGGATTTTGAGAAGGTTCCCCCGGAACAGGTTGATTACGTGGCGCTTTCACCGGTTCAGGTGATCTCCGTTGCGGCCTCGTTGATTCCTTTCCTCGAGCACGACGATGCCAACCGTGCGCTCATGGGGTCGAACATGCAGCGTCAGGCTGTGCCGCTGTTGCGTCCTGAGCGAGCGCTGGTGGGAACCGGTCTGGAAACCCAGGTGGCTCGCGACTCCGGGATGGTGCCGATCTCCAGAGTGAACGGCACGGTCACCTTTGTTGACGCCACTGCCATCCTCGTTCAGGACGAGGAGGGGAACGAACACACCCACTACCTGCAGAAATACCAGCGCTCCAACCAGGACACCTGCCTGAATCACCGTCCGATCGTTCGCTGCGGTGATCAGGTGATCGTTGGCCAGGTGCTCGCCGACGGTTCAGCCTGTGAGGGCGGTGAGATCGCCCTTGGTCAGAATGTTCTGATCGCCTACATGCCCTGGGAGGG
>CAZJLQ010000351.1:0-1963 GCA_964546675.1 uncultured Synechococcus sp. | reverse complement strand
TCGGCGGGGCAAAGCTGAGGCCTGCGCCGGGGGCTTTGCGAATGGCCGTGTTCATGCCGATCACCTGTCCTGTGGCGCTGATCAGCGGCCCACCGCTGTTGCCGGGATTCACCGCCGCATCGGTCTGGATGTAAGGCACCCGCTGGCCCTCACCAATCGCATTCGTCCGCCCGACAGCGCTGATGATCCCTGCCGTCACGGTGTTGTTCAAGCCAAAGGGATTGCCGATGGCGATCGCCCATTCGCCTGGCCTGAGCGAATTGGAATCTCCGAGGGTTGCCACAGGCAATTTTTCCGCCACCACCTTCACAACAGCGACGTCGGTTAACGGATCACCGCCGAGAACCTTGCCATTGAAGCTGCGGCCATCGGGGAGGGTCACGGCCACCTTGTCCGCACCGCGGACGACGTGTTCATTGGTGAAGATCAAACCGTTGGACCGGGTGATGAAACCGGATCCCTGGCCCTGCTGCCGCTGGATCGACGGTCCGAGTCCGAACATGCGGCCGAGGGGATTGTTGATCTCCTTGACGACATCGATCCGCACGACGGCGGGCCCAACCCGATCAACGGCTTTGACGATCACATTCTCGCCGGGTTGAAGCGGGGCAGAACGAGGCGCGTCACTCACCACGGGCGGCGCCGTGCGTGGTGGTTCTGGCTCGAGACCAAGGCGACTGCGAATTTGACCGCACGAGGTCAGTGTTGATCCCATCAGGGCTAACCCCATCCAGCCCAGGAAGCGCAGCATCGCGGCACGGTGTCGATCCGGCTTATTAAAGACGGCCTGAACAGGCCGGCATGCGTAGATTCAGCGCTCAGGGTTTTGTCTGTTGTGGTGCTGATGGGCGATGACCTCTGGAACAAGGTGCAGGAGGCACTCCAGAGCAAGCTCAGCAAACCCACGTTCGAGACCTTCATCCGTCCCACCGGCTGCAATGGATTCAAAAACGGGGAGTTGCAGCTCTTGGCCCCGAATCCCTTTGCTGGAGTGAGGCTGAGAGAGCAACTCCTCCCCACGATCGAGGAGCTTGCCAGTCGGCTCTGTGGTCAACCGGTTCAGGTGACGGTTCTGGCTGAATCAGCGGCCCCATCCGACTCCGACCCCAGTCATGACCCCGGTCGGACGATGGAATCCGGCCTTCCCCCGGCATCCGCCTCAGCGTTGAGGGACACGGCGAAGCCGACAACCCGCCGACAACTTCCCGGACTGAACCCTCGCTACGTGTTCAACCGCTTCGTTGTCGGTCCGAACAGCCGTATGGCGCATGCGGCCGCCTTAGCAGTTGCTGAAGCTCCTGGCCGTGAATTCAACCCACTGTTCATCTGTGGTGGTGTGGGACTCGGAAAAACCCATCTCATGCAGGCGATCGGGCATTACCGCCTGGAGATTGATGCAGACGCCCGCGTGGCCTATGTCTCCACGGAAACCTTCACCAATGATCTAATTCAAGCGATCCGCAAGGACGGAATGCAGGCGTTCCGCGACCGCTATCGCGCCGCTGATCTGATTCTTGTTGATGACATTCAGTTCATCGAAGGCAAGGAATACACCCAGGAAGAGTTCTTTCATACATTCAATGCTCTGCATGAAGCTGGGCGCCAGGTTGTGATCGCCAGTGATCGGCCGCCGAGCCAGATCCCACGCTTGCAACAGCGGCTGATTTCCAGATTTCAAATGGGATTGATTGCTGATATTCAGCCACCGGATCTGGAAACACGAATGGCCATCCTTCAGAAAAAAGCTGAGCAAGAAAGGATGTCTCTTCCGAGAGACCTGATTCATTACATCGCCGGTCGTTTCACCTCCAACATCCGCGAATTGGAGGGCGCGCTAACACGGGCGGTGGCCTTCGCTTCGATCACCGGTCTTCCGATGACCGTGGAATCCGTGGCGCCGATGCTGGATCCAACGGGACAGGGGGTGAACGTCACCCCGCAGCAGGTGATCGACAAGGTGTCG
>CAZJLQ010000350.1:0-1963 GCA_964546675.1 uncultured Synechococcus sp. | reverse complement strand
CCGTTGGGTCAGACCACTGAGCGCCGCCACAAGCGTGAGGGCCAGCAACATGTGGGCGGTCACCACGGAGGACTCGAGCAGATGAAGAACGGTCAAGGCGCCGAGGAGACCCTGGAGGGCAACCATCACGACCAGGGCACAGCTCAGCCAGGGGAGCCATCGCGGCAGCAGATGGCGCCAAACGATTGACGTCACGGCCATCACCATCAAGGCAAGACCGACGACAAACGCATCCAGCCGGTGGAACCATTCAAGAAAGACCTGAAGATTCATCTGCCGACCAGGCAGGAATGTTCCGTAGCAAAGAGGCCAGTCCGGACACGCCAAGCCAGCCTCCATCACGCGGGTGGCACCACCGATCACGACAAGTGCAATGAGTGCAACAACAAGATGTGCAGATAACAGAGACAAACGCCGCTGTATCGGAGACGTGGATGAATGTGTCACCGAACCACCTTTATCCGGGGCATTCACCGGATGGATATTTGGACCGTAGCGATTACGAGGATGCAGTCACGTTGTGTGGACGACTGCAACATTGTGAAAAGACAATGAGTTCACTTTTGCTGACAACACACAGAGCAAATCGCTCTGCCTGGCTGCGATTCATACGATTTTCACACCGCCTTAACATTCAATCTATGGAGCTCTGGCTCCATCTCCATAGGCTGAATAGGACTCAGGGATTCAAAGCGTGCAGATCCCTTCTTCCATCATCACCCTCCTGATCGGGATGCTCCTCGTGCTGGGTGGGATGTGGGTTGGCCAAAACATCAATCTTCTTCCCCTTGATGCAAGCGTCAACGCGCCCATCTACGACGAACTCTTTCAGGTTTTGTTCACGATTGGAACTGTTTTGTTCGTGGGCATCGTGGGATTACTGGTGTTCAGCCTGATCCGATTCAGGCGTCGTTCCGATCAAATCGGTGATGGCATTGCCATCGAAGGAAACCTCCCTCTGGAGATTTTTTGGACAGCAGTACCAGCTGTTGTGGTCCTTTTTGTTGGGCTTTACAGCTACGACATCTACGACCGAATGGGTGGGATGGTGCCCCTCGCCCACGATCACATGGACGGCGCTCATGAGGAGCGCGTCTGGGGGGGCATCAGTTCAGGATCCGTTCAGGCGGGGGATGTCGGCAATGCCCTGCCGATTGATGTCACGGCCATGCAGTTCGCCTTCCTGTTTCACTACCCCGACGGGGACATCATCTCCGGGGAATTGCATGTCCCGGCCGGTCGTCCGATCACATTACGGATGGAAGCGAAGGATGTGATCCATGCCTTCTGGGTCCCCGAATTTCGCCTGAAACAAGACGTCATTCCAGGCCAACCAACCCAACTCAGCTTCACTCCCACCCGCCCTGGGCGCTACCCGATCGTCTGTGCCGAACTCTGCGGCCCTTATCACGGCGGCATGCGCTCCACGGTTGTGGTGGAGGAGCCGGATGCCTGGGACACCTGGTTCAGCAGTAACGCCAAAACCGACGCAGCCACTACCTGACCATGACAGTTGCTCTTCACCCTGAGACAGGAACCGATCGTCCACCGAGGCTTCAGCCCACTGGTTGGTTGCGTTATTTCAGCTTCAGTGTTGATCACAAAGTGATCGGTCTTCAGTATCTCGTCTGCGGGTTTCTCTTCTATTTGATTGGCGGTGCCTTGGCTGGTGCAATCCGCACGGAACTCGCCAGTCCCGTTGCCGATTTCATGCCCAGGGATGTGTACAACCAGGTGTTGACACTTCACGGCACGGTGATGATTTTTCTTTGGATCGTTCCGGTCGTGAACGGTGCCTTCGGGAATTATCTGATTCCGTTTTATGTGGGCGCGCGTGACATGGCGTTTCCTCGATTGAATGCCGTTGCATTCTGGCTGATTCCACCAGCTGGCCTCCTCTTGATCAGCAGTTATTTCCTCACAGGTGCAGCGCAATCAGGTTGGACGGCCTATCCACCGCTGA
>CAZJLQ010000349.1:0-1971 GCA_964546675.1 uncultured Synechococcus sp. | reverse complement strand
GTAGATATGTCTTGCTTGAAATATATAAGAATAAATTGTTTGCTAATGATACTTATCCTGCAAAAAGAGAGTTTTAAAGAAAATGTGTGCTATTTAATCTGGTCAAATACGGTGAACATCGGTAGATACATGGCCAGCAGAATTGAGCCAACGATTCCGCCTACAACCACAATCATTGCGGGTTCGAGCATGGATGTGAGCGCTTTCACCATGGCTCCTACTTCATCTTCGTAAAAATCAGCGACTTTGCTGAGCATCTTGTCCATTTCGCCGGTTTCTTCTCCGATGGAAAGCATGCTCAGCGCCATGTCTGGTAAAACCTTCTGGCGGATTAATGATGTGCTCAATAACACTCCTTCTTGCACCAAGGAACGTGAATTGAGTATTGCATCCGAAATGATCGAATTTCCTGCTGTCTGGCTGGAGATTTCCATGGACATCAGAATCGGAACACCTGCGCGGGTCAGTGAACTGAAGATCCGACAGAACTGGGCTGTGGCTGTCATCAGAATTAGTTCACCGAACAGCGGTACTTTCAGCATCAGTCGGTCAATCGTTCGTCGGCCGTTGTGTGTGTTGTAGTACCGATTCAGAAGCCAGATCAGGATCAATAGTGCGCCCACGGCATACACCGCCATCATCGACCGGAGAAGATTGCTGAGATCCACCAGCAATTGTGTGAAAGCCGGTAGTTCAGCGCCCAGGTCTTCAAAGATTCCAGCAAACGTTGGAATCAGAAAAATCGTCATTCCGAGGAACACCAGAATCGCGATCACCAGAACCGCAACGGGATAACCCAGCGCACCTTTGATCTGGTTCTGCAATTTGGCGTTGTCTTCCAGCAGTTTCGCTAAGCGTTTCAGGGCTTCATCCAGCACACCACCGGCTTCACCGGCTTCCACCATGGCGATGCTCAGTTGGTCAAACACTTTTGGCCATTGCCGGATGGCAGCACCAAGTGAGATGCCTTCATTCACATCGAGGCTCACTTTGGTGAGAGCACGTTTGAACATCGGCAGTTTCTGTTGTGTTGCCATCAGATCGAGACTGCGCACGATCGGAACACCTGCATCAACAAGAGCGGCCAGCTTGCTGGCGAAGACTGCTTTTTCTTTCACCCCCGGTGGTTTTTCGAAGGCTTTGTTGATGTCGAATGAAAGCACTCCATTCGTTTCTTTTGCGTCTTTTCCCTTGGCGTCTTGGTTGGTTTGACTTGCTTTGACGTCCGTTGCACGAATGCCCCGTCGTCTCAGCAGTCGTTTCGCTTCTGTCAGGTCATTGGCCTTGATCGTGATCGTCCGGGTCTGGCCGGCGGATCCCTGGTAGTTGGCGGTGAATGAGGCCATCACTCAGGCAAGTTGCAATCAGTCATCGCTGATCAGACGTTCAAGTTCTGCGGGTTTGCTTGCTTTGGCCATTGCTTCACCTCGGGAGATAGCGCCGCCATTCACCAAATCGGCCAATGCTTTTTCCAGGGTTTGCATTCCTTGTTCGCCTCCAGTCTGAATCTGGGAATAGAGCTGGGCTGTCTTGCCTTCTCGAATCAGATTCGCCGTGGCAGGCGTGTTGATCAGGATCTCCTGGGCCATGACGCGACCGAATTCCCCAGGTTTTGGGTTCTGGCGTCTGCAGAGCGTTTGAGAAAACACAGCCACCAGGCTTCCGGAGAGCTGAACGCGTATCTGCGTTTGCTGGGCGGGGGGAAACACATCCACCATCCGGTCAACCGTTTGTGCGGCCGAGCTGGTGTGGAGTGTTCCGAACACCAGGTGCCCTGTTTCAGCGGCACTGATCGCGAGCTGAATGGTTTCCAGATCACGCATTTCGCCCACCAGGATCACGTCTGGGTCTTCCCGTAGTGCAGCGCGCAGGGCATTGGCGAAGCTTCTTGTGTCTTCATTGAGCTGCCGTTGGTGTACCAGACTTTTGTCGCTTTGATACACGAACTCGATTGGATCTTCGATCGTGAGG
>CAZJLQ010000348.1:0-1985 GCA_964546675.1 uncultured Synechococcus sp. | reverse complement strand
ACGCAGGAGTGATCGTGCTGACCGCCTTCGTCTCTCCCTTCCGCGCCGATCGTGACAAGGCCCGCGCCCTGGTGGAGGACGGCGACTTCATCGAAATCCACTGCGCTGCAGACCTGGCGGTGTGCGAGAGCCGCGATCCCAAGGGTCTGTATGCCAAAGCCCGCTCCGGAGCGATCAAGGAATTCACAGGAATCTCCAGCCCCTACGAAGCCCCCGAATCTCCTGAGCTCAAAGTCGACACGGGCAGCCAGGAGCTCAGCGCATCCGTGGAAATGGTGATCAGCGCTCTGCAGGAGCGGGGAGTGATTCCAACGGCCTGAGGTCGGAGCGGACCGCATCGGCCAGGCTCTTGATGCAACTGGCCACCGGAACTGCTAACAGCAATCCCAGCAGATCGCCCACTCCATAGATCGCGCCAACCCTGGCTCCGATCGGAAGGGCGATCAACAACCAGGCCGGCTGCAGCCCAACAATGCTGCCCATCAGCCTGGGCTGGATCACCTGATCCACGATCTGGCCAACCAGGATTGCAGCAGCAAGGAGTTCAATTCCTGTGCGCGGATCCTGCACAGCGAGAATGGCACTGACGAACACGATCGTCAGTGCACTGGCGTAGGGGATGAGCGTTGTGAAGCCAATCAGAACAGCGAAGAGAACGCCGTAGGGAATCTGCAGCAGCCAGAACACGAACAGCTGTCCAGCGCTAAGGATCAGAGCCAGCAGAACCTGCCCGGCGAAATAGCCGCGAAAGGTTCGCTCCAGCGTGGTGGTGATTCGCCCTCGCCAGCGTTCCGGCAGCCACTGCGCCAAACCGGCAGTGATGGAATCGGCCCCGAGCAGCAGAAACACCGCCAGCACCAGCACAATCACCACATTGATTGTGGTGCCCACCGTGGCACCAAGGATTCCAAGCAGGCGTTGACTTAACTGGGTGGCCACCCGACTCAGCTGCGTCACCAGATCACTGCTCAGATCAGCAAAATCGGACGGCAACCCATGAACCACCGCCCAGGTTTGCCCCTGATCGATCAACCGTTCGGCAGCCGCCAGGAGTGCAGGCGACGCGCTGATCAGCTGGCTCAACTGTTCCACAAGCAACGGCACCAGGGCAACAGCGGCCAACCCCAGCAAACTGAGGGTGAACAGCACAACGGAAGCGATCGCGAGGCTGCGGCGGAAGCCTCGCCCCATCAGCCAGCGGCAGGGCAGATCAAGCAAAAATGCGATCAGGGCCGCGGTTAGAAACAAGCCCGGAAACGGGGCGAACTGCACCAGCACCCGCTTGAGCACAAACGCATTGGCACCCACCAGCGGAAGCAGCAGTCCAAGACGCAGCCAGGCCGGCCATGGGGTCATCGGTTCCAGATCAAGGGGTCGGCATGCCCTTCAGATACGCCGTGCTGCCGAGATCGAGCAGCCGGGCATCCTTGGCCACAACCGCATCGTGCAGGCTGCGGCGATAGTCCGCCAGACGCTGGGCCAGAGCCGGTTGTGAAACCGCAAGAATCTGAGCGGCCAGCAGCCCCGCGTTGAGCCCACCGCCGATGGCGACGGTGGCCACAGGAATCCCCCCCGGCATCTGCACGATCGAGTGCAGCGAATCAACACCAGAAAGAGCGCGGCTCTTCACCGGCACACCGATCACCGGAAGCGTCGTGAGGGAGGCCACCATTCCCGGCAGATGGGCGGCACCTCCGGCACCGGCAACGATCACACCAAACCCCTCCTCCCGAGCGGACTGAGCGAAGGACACCATCTCCAATGGTGTTCGATGCGCCGAAAGCACACGCACCTCCACGTCCACACCCAGCTCGCGCAGGATCGCCGCCGCCGGTTCCATGGTGGGCAGATCGGAATCACTACCCATCACCACGGCAACACGAGGAAGCACTGTCGTCACAGCAAAGACCGGCAAGACTGCCATCGTCTCCCGCACCGCCCCCCCGCGGCCAGCTCCGATGCGACGGATCGTGGACCTGCGCCTG
>CAZJLQ010000347.1:0-1993 GCA_964546675.1 uncultured Synechococcus sp. | reverse complement strand
CCCCGCCGTTACGGGCGTTGGTGCCGCCGCGTTCAGGCCTGGACCGCTGCGCAAGGTGCCTGGATGCAGAAGCAATTGAGTGCACTGCCGGGCATCACTCCGTTGCCGTCAGCGGCGAACTTCCTGTTGATCAAGGCAGAGCAGAGCCTGGTGCCGTTGCGGGAGGCGATGGAACAGCGCCATCACATCCTGCTGCGCGACTGCCGTTCCTTTGCAGGCTTGGGTGAGCACTGGTTGAGGATCGGTCTGCAGAGCCCCCGCCACAACCGCCGGATCATCCGTGCCTTGAGACAGGAATTGGGGGGGTGAGTGCGCCTGGTTGGGTGCCATGTGTTGAGCGCAACCCGTCGAGGGCACCTGGCTGAGCGTTGATTGCTGATCAAGTGCGCTGGCCTGTGAGCTCCTCAAGCAGCTTTGCCAGGCGATGCTCCGCATCCCGCACCGCCAGGTGCTCCATCCCCTGGCGCATCGCCACGAGGGGGTCTTGCTGTTCGGGAGTGGCCTCCAGCCGGTGGGCTAAGAGGCGCTTCAGTGCACTGCTCAAGGCATGGTGCTCCGGCTCGTGTTGGTGCACGATCACGCTGCCGCCAAATTCCGCGGCGCAGGCGGCATTGGCCTCCTGATGATTGTCGGCTGCCTGGGGGAAGGGCACCAGCAGGCTGGGGGTGCCGCATACCGCCAATTCACTGATGCTGCCGGCGCCAGCGCGGCTGATCGCCAAATCAGCGTGTTGGAGCAGGCCTGGGATCTCATCGCTGAAGGGCCGCTCTGCTAGCAGCGGATGCTGCAGCTGCCCCACGTCGGGGTCGTTGCTGCCGGTGAGGTGCACAACGCGGCAGCCCCTGGCCAGCAGCTGTGGCAACGTCGCCCGCACCATCCGGTTCAATCCCACGGCGCCCTGGCTGCCGCCCATCACCACCAGCAATGGCCCAGGGCCAGCGGGAACCCAGCTCGGCAGGTTTTGCTGGGTGAGGAAGGCGGCCCGCACGGGGGTGCCGGTCGTTATGGGGTGGCAGCCGGCAATGCGCTCAGCTGCCGCCGGCAGCCCCACCGCCACCTGGCTGCAGAAGCGACCCAGCAGGCGGGTGACCCGGCCAGGAATGGCGTTGGATTCATGCAGCACCACTGGGATGCCGCACAATTTTGCGCCAAGAATGGCGGGGGCAGCGATGTAGCCGCCGGTGCTGAACACCACCTCGATTTTGTGGCGCTTGATCAGTTGCCGCACCGTGAATGCCGCCCCCAGCAGCCGCAGCAGCTGGATCAGCTTGCGCAGTCCGCGGCCCTGCAATCCACCGGCGCGCACGGTGATCAGGCCATAACGCTCGGGCACCAGGCTTGTCTCCAGCCGGTCGGGGACGCCCAGCCATCGGATGCTCCAGTGGGCTGGGAGGGCTTCGGCAACAGCAAGGGCCGGAAACAGATGACCTCCGGTGCCGCTGGCCGCAATCAGAAGCCGGGTCATGGCGGCAGACGTCCCTGGTGGAGCGGCTTAACTTAGGGCGACCCTTAAGGACCACCCGGTGCGTTTCCACCTGCGAGCAGCTGCCGCCGTCGTGAGCGGAGTGCTCCTGCCGCTGGTTGTGTCATCGGCACGCGCTGCTGATCGATTCAGTGCCCGTCTGCAGGAGGCCCTCAACGCTGGAGAGGCCGAGGCGCTGGAATCGCTGCTCTCGCCGGAGTTGTTGGAGCCATTCCAAAGCCGTTACAGCCGTTTCCTGGAGGAATTTCCCGATGCGAGCTGGACGGTGCGGCCCCTGGCCAACAGGCGGGATGGGCGACGCAGCCTGGAGCTGGTGGTGCGCGGTGAGCGTGAGGGGGATGGACTTCGCTATCGGCTCGATGCCAGTCAGCGGCTGGCAGTGCGGATTGAAGCGGGTCGCATGCTGGAGCAGGAGGTGTTGAGTGAGCAGTCGTTGTTGCACAGCGGAGCGGCTGCGGTGCCGGTGACCCTGGCGATTCCAGATGCGGTGCTTACCGGCAGCCGTTACGA
>CAZJLQ010000346.1:0-2026 GCA_964546675.1 uncultured Synechococcus sp. | reverse complement strand
CGAATTTGATCTTGGAGGCACATCGAGCAACGGCACGGCATCCAATGGCCATTTAGTGGGTACGAATATCTTTTTGGATCACAATCGCAATGGCTCACCTGATGCTTATGAGCCATCAACAGTTACGGGTGATGATGCGAGCTTCCTGTTAAAGGCGGATCACAACAGTTTTGATCGCAACAACAATGGCCAGATTGATGCCGATGAAGGCCGTTTGATTGCCCATGGCGGCACCGACAGCAGCAGTGATCAGCCTTTGTTGGTGCCGTTGATTGCACCGGTGGGCAGCGACATGATCACACCGCTGACATCGCTAGCTCAGGCCGCACTTGAGCAAGGTCAGAGCAAGGACGATGTGAAGCGTTGGATCAATGAAGCCTTTGAGCTGAGTGATTTTGATGTCTATCGGGATGACCCGGTGTTGGAACTCAAGCGGCGTCGACCGCAGAACCTGCAGACGAATCTGCGGGCCTACACCGCCCAGACGGCCTTGCACTTCAGCCTTGATGTCCTGCAGCAGGCAATCAAGGCAGTATCCCCTGAAGTGTCTCCGACAACGTTGGCCGAGCAGGTGGACCTGGTGTCGGCCTTTAGTGGTTCTGTGGTTCGCTATTCCGCGAAGCGGTCGGTGCCGTCTTTGCTGCGAGGCGGCTTTAAAGGGGTCAAACGCGATCTTTCGAGTTGTTTGGAGCTAAACGAACGCTTGAACCTGCGAGCAGCCGTCAATGCGGCTGAGACGGCTGCTTTGGAGTTTGAAGCGCGGTTGTCTGACAAGGTTGCTAAGGCTGACCGGAAAGGGTTTGAGCAGGGCGACCTGAAGGATCTTTTGGGTGAAATTAACAGCTTGAAGCAGAAAACGTTTGATCGCTACCGCTCCCGGTTTGCGGTATCAGGCGATGGATTGCATCGCATTGATGATTCGACGGCTTTGCGGGATGAAATTGCCTCACGTCTTGATGATGTTCAAGGCAACTTCATCAAGCATTCGTTGAACGTTCCCTCAAATCCTCCCGAGGATTCTAAGCCTGTTAATCAGCCCGACATCGTGAGCGGCAAACGCGTCAACACCGAGAATGTGAGTCTGGAGGGCACGGATCAGCAATCGAAGCTGATGATTCATCAACCGGTGTCTGAGATCAAGGTGCGTTTGGGTGGCGATCGCTCGATCATGCGTGGCAAGTCCCTGAAGGATTCAACGGTCAATGTTGGCCTCGATGGAGAGTCCCGTTTGATCAGTCATCTGCCGGAGATTCGCAACAGCGTGATCCGCGCCAAGGGTGGCTCAAACACCGTGATGGACTTCCGCACTGATCGTTTGACCGGGGTCACCGCAAAGTTCGGCAACGGTGGGGATCGTTTAATTCTCTCGGCTGATTCGTTGGTGCGTAAGGACTCTCAATTCAACATGGGCGGTGGAACCGATCTGGCCCGTTTGGATGGTGTGATTCGTTCTGGATTGATCGATCTTGGCTACGATCGTGATGTAGATCGTGTCGTTCTAGATGATCGACGTCAGATCAAGGATGAATTGACGATCAGTAATATTGGGCCGAGTGACGTGCTGCAGATTGGTGAGCGTGAGTATAGCGGTGTGGATCTGCGATCAAAGGAATTGAAGGGTATGGGGATTACTGTCACGTTCCAGGACGACTTGTTCTGTGAGGTTTGATCTGAATTGTTAGACAGAATTGATCAGCTATCGAATAATTTTTTAATTTTGGATTTTCACCTCCCATAGGAACTAGCCCCCGTATCGCAGCTGGTCGAACGGCGTATTGATGAATGAAGAGATAGTTAACTTCCTATTGATGAGAGGAGAGATTTTTTGATGTGAGGTGGTCTGGTTTTTCTGGACAGGCTTAATTGCTTGCCTTTTCAGTCCAGCTAAATCATTGATGTGAGGTTGTTTTCAAGACCCAGGCGTTATTCAGCAATGCCAGTGTTTCTAATGGTTTATGCAACGGCGGGTGGACCGAAAGTGGACCGTTTTGGGGTCCATGGCCTGCCAGATCTTGCGATGCCGCCA
>CAZJLQ010000345.1:0-2034 GCA_964546675.1 uncultured Synechococcus sp. | reverse complement strand
CCCGGTCGTTTCAGCCGACCAAGAGCCTCTCCGAAAAGGATCGTGGCGCCACGCCTGTTCCCCCTCTGCAGGTGCAACTGAGCCACGGCAACCTGAAGAATTCCCTGCAGGCTGCGCCTTTCTGGCTCGGCTGTTTCGTGCCAAAGCTCTTCAAAAACATCATGGGCGGCGTACCACTCAGCTGAATTGAAGAGCTCTACAGCCTGCTGCAGTCGGGAATCCCCCTCAACCATCAGCGTTTTGCCATTTTCTTGGCTGGAAGCTTGCGAAGGCGTATTGATTCGGGAGTGACCTCCAACATCTCATCCGGTCCGATGTACTCAAGAGCCCGCTCAAGCGTCATCTGAATAGGAGATTGAAGGGTGTCTAATTCGTCCGCACCAGCAGAGCGCATGTTGGTGAGCTGCTTCGACTTGCAGACGTTGATTTCAAGATCCTGCGGTCGGTTGTTCTCGCCAATGATCATCCCCTTGTACACCTTCGTTCCAGGGGTAATGAAGAACTGCCCACGATCCTCTGCATTCTTAAGTGCATAGAACGTTGCTGTGCCCTCCTCAAAGGCAATCAGAACACCGTTGCGCCTCGTATCGAAATCACCTGTCATCGGGCGGTATTCGAAAAAGGAATGGCTCATGATGCCCTCGCCGCGGGTTGCGCGAATGAATTCACCTCGAAAGCCAATCAACCCACGGGCAGGAACAATAAATTCCAACTGGGTGCGACCATCCTGGCCTGTCTCCATGTTCTGCATCTCTCCCTTGCGAGAGCCCAGTTTTTCGATGCAGGCACCGACAGCCTCCTCAGGGACATCCATGACGAGGGTTTCAACGGGCTCGCAGGGCGTTCCATCAATGGTGCGGAAAATCACCTGAGGCTGGGAGACCTGGAATTCGTAGCCCTCGCGGCGCATCGTTTCAATCAGGATGCCCAGATGCAGCTCGCCACGGCCACTGACAGCAAAACGATCAGGAGAATCGGTTTCCTCAACGCGGAGTGCCACGTTGGTCAGCAGTTCACGCTCAAGACGATCGCGCACCTGGCGACTGGTGACAAATTTGCCCTCCTTTCCAGCGAAAGGTGAATCGTTCACCACGAAAGTCATCTGCAACGTGGGCTCATCCACCTTGATCAGAGGCAACGCCTTTGGCTCATCGGGGCAAGCGATCGTCTCACCGATGTTGACGTCATCAAATCCGGCGACGGCGACAAGATCACCAGCACTGGCCTCTGCGATTTCCACACGCTGAAGGCCTTCAAAACCAAGAAGTTTGCTGATCCGGCCGCGTTTAATCGTGCCGTCATCCTTAATCAGAGAAGCATTTTGTCCCTGCCGGATTACACCGTTGTGCACGCGGCCAATGATGATGCGTCCGAGGAAATCTGAATAATCAAGTGTGGTGATCTGCAGTTGAAGTGGCTTCTCAGCGTCACCAACCGGGGGCGGTACATGACGGAGGATGGCATCAAACAGCGGACGCATATTGTCGCTGTCTGTTTTCATATCCGGTTTGGCAAACCCGCCAAGACCACTGCCGAACAGATAAGGGAAGTCGCATTGGTCGTCATCGGCCCCCAGCTCGATGAACAAATCCAGAACCTTGTCGACGGCGGTTTCAGGATCAACACGAGCACGGTCGATCTTGTTGACGAAAACAATCGGACGCAGGCCTTGTTCCAACGCCTTCTTGAGAACGAAACGCGTCTGAGGCATGGGCCCTTCGTTGGCATCAACGATCAAAAGGCAACCATCAACCATGCCCAGCACTCGCTCAACCTCACCTCCGAAATCCGCGTGTCCAGGGGTGTCAACAATGTTGATCCGGGTGTCGTTGTAGGTGACAGCCGTATTTTTTGAAAGAATCGTGATTCCACGCTCGCGCTCCAGGTCGTTGGAGTCCATCACGCAGGTCGGAACGGCCTCGTTGTCCCGAAAGATGCCGGATTGCGCCAACAGGGCGTCGACCAGGGTCGTTTTGCCATGGTCAACGTGAGCGATGATCGCGATGTTGCGAATCGCCTTTTGCTGGGCGCTCA
>CAZJLQ010000344.1:0-2036 GCA_964546675.1 uncultured Synechococcus sp. | reverse complement strand
ACCTGCCTCTGACCGGAGAGGCGAAACACGGCAACTTGTCCGATCCCCGGAGTGACATCCACCGTGCGGTAGCTGAGCCCCTTGGCCTGCAGCACCATGCGAACTTTCAAGCAGAACGCAGAGTGGCGGAATTGATGCAGTTCCAGCACAGGCAAAATTCCCTTCCTGTCGCACGGTAGCCAGCGCCTGAGCGAGCTCGCCAGCGCGCGTCAAGTCGGCCTGATGAACAACAACGGATGCAGAATTGTCGCTTTGATCAGCAGCGCAAAACATCATTCATTCAGGGCTGAACCCACTCAGACCTGAAACTCAGAACTGAGACTGAGAACAGCCACACCGAGCTGCTGCAATTGGAGCATTGCGCCCGCCACCCTCCAAAGCAGCTCCACCCTTGGACGCTTATCTCCTGGCCACTAAACTGACCCCACACAATTAGTTAGGGGCGACAAAGCCACCACCATGAGCACCCCTGGCAATGGACAATTCGCTGATGTTGAAAGCCTCAGCCACCATGTCGCCCAGCAATGCGAAGTTCTCGGCTACCAGACAACTCAATTATCCGGCAATAAAAACCCTCTAACGCATTCTCTCGAGATCAGAAACAAGAGCGAATCGGTCGCTGTACAAGTGAAGAACCACAAAGCGAAAACAAACATCGCCCAGGTTTGCAAATTCAGCGAATTTCTTGACCTTGATTCCTCAAACCGGTTCACAAGCGGCTGGCTGATTTCCACGAGTGGATTCAGCAAGCCTGCCCTGACTCACGTCAGAACAGAACGACCCAGCAACCTCAAACTCGGCACCTGCACCCCGTACGGGATCCGCTGGAACTACGACCCACAGAATGCCGAGCTGGATGCACGGGACCCGGATGAAACGAGTGATTCGCAGGCGGGTACGCACGATCAAGCGATCACCTACATCGGTGTCTTTACTTGCAAAGGGGGTGTTGGCAAAACAACCGTTGCCGCTCACCTGGCAGGAGCTTTTGCCCTTCAGGGGTATGACGTGATTCTCGTCGATCTCGATCCCGACAGAAATCTGAGAAAGCTGTTCATCGAAGACCAAAGTTCAGAAGACGAGACGGCCTCCCTCTATGTGCCTGCCCATCGCAAGGGGTTCACGGGCAGCACGATCACCGTGCTGAATGCCGAGGAATGGGATGAGCAGCAATATCCGGAAATCAAAATCGTGATCTGCGACTGCTCACCCGTTCTCAATGAGAATCCGGCACGCTTCATCCGACGCTTCGACTACTGCCTGATTCCCACCACACTCAGCCCACTCGGTATTGCCAAAAATGGTGATGTAATCATCCGAACCTTCCGCCACATTCGAAGCATCAATCAACAGGCAGAAATGCTAACGCTGATTAATTGCTACAACGATGATGGAAGCTTTGTGCGGCGCAATCGCCTGCTTTTAACTGCATTGGAGCAACACATTATTACCTATCAAAAGGAAGACAAAAAATGCGAGCTCATCAATCCTCTCGACGCTAAAATTAGGAGGAACGACAATTTGCTCTATTGGGGATTCCATATCGTTGATGGAACCAAACCACGGCTTGCCTTCAACGAAATTTTCGGTCGCAGCGTTCCCCGCACAGATTTTCTGCAGCTCGCTGAATACCTGGAAAACAAAACAACCATTCGCGAGCTCAAAAAAACAGGTGACAACGAGACCGACCCATCCCCGACGATCGAGGTTGCTGCCTGAGAATGCGTAACCCCTTGACGACGGTCTCAACCCCAGCACCGCGACCATGAAGGAGTTTTTTCTCAACGTCACCCGATACCCCCGCTACCTGATCACCTTCACCCTCGGTGTGATGGCATCCGTTGCCGAGCCGCTCGCGCAGCGGCGCAGCAACCCCGTCACCGCTGTTGCGCTGATCGGCGCACTGATTAGCGGTTCCATCAGTCTGATCCTGGTGTTGCGTGCCATGGTGCAATCAGCACCGATGGCGTGATGGCACAGGGGCGTCGAGTCGAACGGGTGGCGGCCCTGATCCGCAAGGAAACCAGTGAACTGCT
>CAZJLQ010000343.1:0-2042 GCA_964546675.1 uncultured Synechococcus sp. | reverse complement strand
GAAGTGATACAGCGGTTCAGCTGCGGACCAGAACACACCACCTCCTGCCAGGAGGGTGCAGATCAGCACCGCGCACCAATCGAAAAATTTGAGGCTCGGTTTGGCTTCCGCCCCCCCGAGCCGGAGGTTGCCGACAGGGCTGATGGCCAGAATCAGAGCGATCAGGAACAGCAGGACCACCATCCACTGCCAGACCCCCCCGATGGCATCACTGACCACGGCCTTGCCGTTTTCAGTGAACTGCTTGGCCAGGGCCAGGTCGATGGCCGAGACCAGTAAAAAAATCAGCAGAGGGACAGCGCCGACCCAGAGGGGTGGTTGTCGCCACCAGGAGCTTGGGCTCGCAGGGCTTTCAGGCATCAGTTATGCGGTGAGGGATCAGGCGCGGATCAAGGGTGAGTGGTCAGGCGCGGACGGCCTCGCGTTGGTGGCTCCAGCAGGAGAGATCCACGGCCGGTGATGCGTTGCTGGCCAGGCGGGCGAGGGAATCTCCGATCAGGGGAGCAAATTTGAAAGCCTGCCCTGATCCACCGGTAAACAGGCTGAGCTTCGGTGTCAGCCTGTCGAGCACGAAATTCACATCACGGGTCATCGCATAAGGGCTGATGACGGTTTCAATCCGTTCCTGAACACCTTCGAGGGAGTCAAACAAGAACGCATCCAGGAGTTCCACGAGCCTGGTCGGTGGTTCTTCGGTCATCTCCCCGGGTTCGGTGACCCTGAGCTCTGGTGGTGTCCAGTCGATCCCGGCTTTGATCCGGGGGCGACCGTCCGCTGTGTGACTCAACACGGGGAAGCCGTAGTAAAGGCCCCCGTCATCACCACGTTCTTTCTGAAAGCAAAACCACTGGGGATAGCGATCGGCCAGGGAAGGATCCACGCTGTAGTGCGCCCAGAGCATGGGCCAGATCTCCAGCTTCGGTGCCAGGTTCACAGGAGCCAGGAGCTGGCGGCTCCAAATGCCGCAAGCGACGACCACCTGCCCTGCATGGATCCGATGTCCGTCGTTCAAGGTCACACTGCCGCCATGGGCATCGACTTCGATCACCGGGCAGTGTTCGATCAGCCGATGGCCGGCATTCCGGGCGGTACGGGTCCAATGCTCCACCACTTTGTCGCTCCGAACGGCACCGGCGGTGGGTTCAAACAGGCCTGTGAACTCAGGCTTTGGTTTCAACGGGAAGCGGTCTGCGATCTCCTTGGCGGATAGGGCTTCGTAGGGGATGCCTTGGTCGTCCATCACCCGACGGGCACCAGGGATGGATCCTTCGATCGTTTCTTCATCCCAGCTTTCCCCGTAAAAGAGCAAACCGTGGGTTTCACGCAGTTCGCAGCCTGCATGCCTTTCCTCCTCCCGCCAGAGGCGGTTGGCTTCCCTTGCCAGCCTGCAGAGCACGGGATCGGAGTACATCTCGCGGAACATCCGGGTTTCACCGAAGCTGCTCCCCCTGGCATGGGCCAGGGTTTTCGACTCAAGAAGCACCACGTCAGTGATGCCGCGACGGGCCAGGGAGGCAGCACAACTCAGGCCTGCCATGCCGCCGCCGATGATCACGACGGCAGCCCGTGTTGGGGGAGACAAACTGCTCATCCGGCGTCCCCAAAGCTGAGGCCGATCGGATCCAGGCCCGGATGGGCAGCGACCTGCTTGAGCGCTGCATCCACGGTCAGCCCTTGATCACGCTGCTGCAGAAAGCGCCTGGCGCGGTTCCGCACTTCAAGGCGCACGAACTTGTACACGTCGTTCGGGCGCGCCGAACGCCATGCCGCCGGGCAGAACCGCTCGATCGAGTCGGCGATCACCGCGCCGGCATTCACGAGAGGGTCGGGCAGCACAACCATCCCTTTTCTGCGCAGCTCATCCGCCAACGGGGGATGGGCAAAGGGTGCATTGGCGGCGGGAACAATGGCGCGACTGCGCAGGCGATGACTCATCTCGGTGGTAATCAGTCCGGAAACCGAGCAGGGCAGCAGCAGATCGAGATCCAGATCCCACCACGGAGCATCGGGCTGGATCGGCGTGGCACCGGGGATGGCCGCAC
>CAZJLQ010000342.1:0-2048 GCA_964546675.1 uncultured Synechococcus sp. | reverse complement strand
AGGCGCTTGACGGTGCGGCTGGTGCGGCTGGCGAAGGCATCTGGCGCATGCCCCTGCGCAAGTCCTACAAGGACGGCCTCAAGTCGCTGCTGGCGGACATGAAGAACACGGGTCCGCGACCGGGGGGATCGATCACCGCCGCCTTGTTCCTGCAGGACTTCGTGGCGAGCGACATCGCCTGGGCCCACATCGATATCGCCGGAACCGTCTGGAGTGATAAAGGTCGCGGATTGAATCCGGCGGGAGCGACGGGCTACGGCGTGCGGACCCTGGTGAACTGGGTCTGTGCTCAGGCCGGCTGAGCGATGAGCAGCTCCCCGGTTCGCTGGTATCTCAAGGCCCAAATGGGGGTTCTTCTGCTACCCGTTGGTCTTTGCCTGTTCGGTGAGGCCGTGAGCCGCAGAGTGGTGCAGGTGATGGGTGGTCAGGCCGGCGAGTGGTTTTGGACTGGTGCGCTCAGCTTGATTTGCATCAATGCGGGAATCGGACTGATGATCGATTCGGGGATGACGAAAGGATTCCCCGGACGGACCTCCAAACGCTGATCAGGACGCCACAGCGTGGAGCTGACCCGATGCAGTCAGCCCGCGCTCGGGAGCCTCAAGGGCATGGATCTGCCAACGTGCACGCTCTGAGCAGGTTTCCAAAACACGGTCAAGATCATCCGAAGCGTGCTTCGGTGAAGGATATGGACCGATATGACGCGTTCCCAGGCCATCCTTGATGGTCAGCAGATACATACATTTCCTCCCACGCACTTGGTGGGAATGGTAAGCACTCTCTTTGGTGTAGCTGATCGACCAAAACCCTGTTGTTCACTGGGAACTTACAGGGTGTGCAGCCGATACAGTTTTATATTTTCCACAGGTTGATTGTTGATTTCTTAAGACTTTTGTTGTTCTGAGCACATTCTGGGGTCGTTGATGTAACGGCAACCTCCAGATCAGCCGTTGGCGCGGGGTTGGCTCAGGATCCACCCCATTCATCCGCCGTCCTCGCCTTGCTCCCCCACACCTCATCCAGGCGACGATCGCGTCCACAGGCGAATCGATAGAACTTGTACTTGGCAGTTGTTGTTTCCGCGTAGTTCTGGTGATAGCCCTCGGCCGGCCAGAACCGCTCCGCATCACGCAGCTCCACCCGCAAGGCGGAGCGGGGTTGTCCAAGCTCAGTCGCTGCCGCCTGCGCGCTGGCTTCGGCTTCATGGGCCTGGGACGCATCCGTGGTGAAGATCACCGGCCGATAGGAATCGCCGCGATCACAGAACTGACCCTCACCATCGAGCGGATCGATGTTGCGCCAGTAACTGCGCAGCAGCGTTCCGTAGCGCAACTGGGCTGGGTCGAAACGCACCTGAACCACCTCCTGATGGCCCGTCGTTTCACGACTCACCTGCTGGTAGCTCGGCTGCTCCACATGGCCACCGCTGTAGCCACTGACCACGTCCACCACACCCGGAAGCTGCTCAAGATCATGTTCCATGCACCAGAAACAGCCACCCGCAAACACGGCTGTCTCCAAAACAGCAGCCGTGTCTAAATCAGCAGCCGTCTCCAGATCAGCAGCCGTCACGCTCAACGGCGTGCCCAAACCGACAACAATCGCCAGAAGCCAACTGAAAACCTTGGTCATCCCATCACTTGATCGAAGATCGCCGCAGCTGCACGGTCTGTGACGCCGGGCTCCCCCAGGGTGGCGCGCAGACGGCGATACCCGTCGAGCATCCGATCACGCGCTTCAGCATCCTCAAGCAACGGAATGGCCTGCTCCACAAGCCCCTGGGCCGTCAACTCGTCCTGAAGCAGTTCGGGTACCAGGCGCTCCCGAAGCAGCAAATTCACCGGGGAGATGTGGTCCACCTTGAAGCGCAGCAGATGCCGGGCGATCGAGGCTGTCACCCGGCTGACGCGATACCCCACCACCTGAGGCACCCCCTGAAGAGCCAGCTCCAGATTCACCGTGCCGGACTTACCCAGGGCGAGATCCGCCGCCGCACAGAGGGTTTTCTTCAAGCCATCCGCTTGCAGAGCTGGAATCACCCGCGCCTG
>CAZJLQ010000341.1:0-2051 GCA_964546675.1 uncultured Synechococcus sp. | reverse complement strand
AGGGGCGTGTGGCTTCGGCCTTGCGAGTTCAAGTCTCGCCATCCGCATCTTCTTCATTTGGCCAGTCCTGCTCCGACCGAATCCGGTCTTGCGATTGTTCTGGTGAGCAATGGCCCAGGGGAGCTGACCACCTGGGTTCGCCCTCTTGCAGAGCGCCTGCACGCAACCCTGCCGCTCAGGCCCAGAGTGCCCGAGGCACCGGCTTCGCTGCAGTTGCTCCTGGTGCCCTGTCCGAATGCCACGGGGCAGGAGGAGCAGGCGGCTCGACCGTGGCGACAATTCGAGCGCATTTTTCCGGCGCGGTTGTTCTGGAGCCTGCTTCTCTGGCCGCGGCGATATGGGCCCTGGCCGCAGCGTGGGGTGGTGGTCTTTCTCGGTGGAGATCAGTTCTGGACTGTCCTTCTTTCGGCTCGCCTGGGCTATCGCCACATCACGTACGCCGAATGGGTCGCGCGCTGGCCAGGTTGGAATGATCGTGTCGCGGCCATGTCGGATGCGGTTCGCGATCAGCTGCCCCTCCATCACAGATCCCGTTGCACGGTGGTGGGTGACCTGATGGCGGATCTCTCCTCCTTCGCCCGCCGTGATGATCCGTTGCCCGAGGGCGAGTGGGTGGCCTTGCTGCCGGGTTCCAAACGGGCCAAGCTCAGCGTGGGCATGCCTTTCCTGCTGGAAACGGCAGATCGTTTAGCGGATCTGCGCCCCGGATGCCGTTTTCTTTTGCCGGTGGCACCGACAACCACTGTTGAGGAACTCGTTCGTTTTTCCGGACCCACCAATCCGATTGCCGCTGCTTACAACGCAGTGGTGGCCGAGCTGGGCGATGGCTATTTGTTAACCGAGGCCGGGACACGGATCGAACTGATCGAGCGGCACCCCGCCCATGGCGCTCTCAGTCAGTGCAATCTTGCCCTCACCACCGTGGGCGCGAACACCGCTGAGCTTGGGGCTTTGGCGGTGCCAATGATCGTGTTGGTGCCGACCCAGCATCTGGAGGTGATGCAGGCCTGGGATGGCGGGTTAGGGCTGCTGGCCAGATTGCCGCTGCTGCGACGCCTGATCGGTGTCTTGCTGACGTTCTGGCGCCTGCGTAACAACGGTCTGATGGCCTGGCCCAACATTCATGCTGGACGCCCAGTCGTGCCGGAGAGGGTGGGCGTGATCACGCCCGGAGAGATCGCAGCAGAAGCCTCAGCCTGGTTGGATGCGCCTGAACGTTTGGAGGGGCAGAGGCAGGATCTGCAGGCACTGCGTGGTCAGCCAGGTGCTGTCGCCGCCCTAGCCAGGGAGGTCCGATCGCTGCTGCCCCGGGCGATCAAATCTGCTTAGGGTGCCGGGGATTGATACCGAGCCCACTCCCATCCCATGAGCCCCTCCGAGCCAATTCAGCGCACGACTGATGAATGGAAAGCTGCGCTGACTCCTGAGCAATATCAGGTGGCCCGTTGCGGTGGAACTGAACGAGCTTTCACCGGGGCCTATTGGAACAACAAAGACACCGGGATGTACCACTGCATTTGCTGTGGGACACCGTTGTTCAGTTCCAAGACCAAATTTGATTCGGGGACGGGTTGGCCGAGTTTTTGGGATGGTGTTTCAGCAGATGCGATCTCCACCAAAAGTGATCGCAGCCACGGCATGGTTCGCACCGAAATCAATTGTGCCCGCTGCGATGCCCACCTTGGCCACGTCTTTGGTGACGGTCCTGCACCCACCGGGCAGCGTTACTGCGTCAACAGTGCTTCGCTTGATTTCAAGAAAGGCTCCTGATCAGTTGCTCCAATTCATGCGCCCGGTTCCACCGTTGCAGAAATTGGTGGCTTTGTTGAATTCGCTTGTTCGAATCGCCTTGGTGATTTGCTGATCGGTCAGCTGATGGCTCTCCAGCACTTGTTGATAGCGGTTCCGGATGCAGCGATCCAGAGCAGTTGGCTTGGCGACGGCGTGGGCAATCAGACCGAGTGTCACCAAGACCAAGGCCCTGTAGACCAGCACTGGAGTGATCCTGCTGGTGGTTCTGGGACTTGGGACAGCCTTCAAGCGTCGCTCGG
>CAZJLQ010000340.1:0-2058 GCA_964546675.1 uncultured Synechococcus sp. | reverse complement strand
TCAGCCGTTATGGAACCCGCCATCTAGCGGCCCTCGGTATCACAGAGCGTTTTGACCGGTGCATCAGCATCGTGGTCTCCGAAGAAACAGGAACCCTCTCGCTGGCCAACCAGGGGAAGCTGGAGCGACCAATCACGAGCAGCCGCTTGCAGGAACTGCTGCGCGAACTGTTCAGTACTGCCGAAGCCTTGCCACCAGGCAGGCGTAGCGTGGGCAACTCTCCGTCCGAATCGCTGTCTTGAGCCGACCACCGGCAGCCAGCACCGACGCAGCTGTCCGTTCCACCTGCCCACCTGAACTGGATCCGCAGCGACTGCCTGCCCATGTGGCCGTGATCATGGACGGGAATGGGCGCTGGGCGGAATCCCGCGGGTTGCCCAGGGTGATGGGCCATCGGGCTGGAGTTGAAACCCTGAAATCAACCCTGCGCCTATGCAGCGACTGGGGAATTTCAGCGCTGACCGCCTACGCCTTCTCCACAGAGAATTGGTCGCGTCCGGGGGATGAAGTGAATTTCCTGATGACCCTGTTCGAGCGCGTTTTGCAGAGGGAGCTGAAGGCCCTTGAAGCCGAGCAGGTGCGAATTCGCTTCCTCGGAGATCTCGACGGGCTGCCGCACAAATTGCAGGATCTGATCGCCGATGCAACCCAGCGCACCGAGGCCAACACCGGCATCCATCTCAACGTCTGCACCAACTACGGCGGTCGGCATGAACTGGTGCGTGCCGCCCGGCGCCTGGCCGAACAGGCCGCTGCCGGACAGCTTGATCCGGATAGCATCGACGAAAACCGCCTGGCCGGAGAGCTGTTCACAGCAGGGGAACAGGATCCAGATCTCCTGATCCGCACCAGCGGCGAGCACCGGATCAGCAATTTCCTGCTGTGGCAACTCGCCTACGCAGAGATTCACGTCACGGAGGTGTTCTGGCCCGACTTCAATGCCCAGGCCCTGGTTCAGGCTCTGAAGGATTATCAGAGCCGTACCCGTCGTTTCGGCGGTCTCGATCCGATCACACCATGACCGTTGCGATCCGCCACGACTGGACAACAGCTGAAATTCAAACGCTGCTGGAACTGCCGTTGATGGAGCTGCTCTGGCGGGCCCAGACCGTGCATCGAGAAGCGAATCCTGGATACAACGTGCAGCTGGCCTCGTTGCTGAGCGTCAAAACCGGTGGCTGTGAAGAGGATTGCGCCTATTGCTCTCAATCCATTCACAACAGCAGTGATGTCAGTGCCTTTGAGGCGCAGATGCAGGTGGAGCCGGTGCTGAAACGCGCCAGGGCAGCGAAGGAGGCTGGCGCCGATCGGTTCTGCATGGGGTGGGCATGGCGAGAGATCCGTGATGGAGCACCCTTCGAAGCGATGTTGGACATGGTGCGAGGGGTAAGAGGCATGGGCATGGAGGCCTGCGTCACCGCCGGCATGCTCACCGACGAACAGGCAGAACGACTCGCCGAAGCGGGGTTAACCGCTTACAACCACAACCTCGACACCAGCCCAGAGCACTACGACCGGATCATCACCACCCGCACCTACCAGGAACGGCTGGAAACCCTTGAGCGTGTCCGTCGTGCAGGGGTGACGCTGTGCTGCGGGGGCATCATCGGCATGGGGGAGACCCTGCGGGATCGAGCCTCGATGCTTCAGGTTCTGGCAACCATGAACCCGCATCCGGAAAGCGTTCCGGTGAACGGGCTGGTGGCCGTGGAAGGCACGCCTCTAGAGGGACAGGACGCCTTTGAACCGCTGGAACTGGTCCGAATGGTGGCCACAGCACGAATCCTGATGCCGCACTCCAGGGTGCGCCTCAGTGCAGGGCGTGAATCCATGAATCGTGAGGCGCAGATTCTCTGCCTGCAAGCGGGTGCCGATTCAATCTTCTACGGGGATGTGCTGCTCACCACAGGCAATCCTGACGTTGAGGCCGACCGACAACTGTTGGCGGATGCTGGAGTGAACGCCTCGTGGGCAGAACAGCCACGAGACGCCAATCTCGCGACCACGGCTACACAAACTCAACCAAGTCGGCGGTGAGCACTGGTGATGACTCAAAGA
>CAZJLQ010000339.1:0-2062 GCA_964546675.1 uncultured Synechococcus sp. | reverse complement strand
TTGCGGTGGCTCATCTTGCTGGCCGTCAGGCTGGCCACAACGCCGTTCTCAAAACCGAGAGTGGCGTTGACGTAATCAATCGGCCCCTCCGCACTGCGGCCGCCTGCTGCAGCCAGGCGCACCACCGGTGCCTGTGCCAGCTCAAGAACGAGGTCGATGTCGTGAATCATCAGATCCAGCACAACGGAGACATCGTTGGCTCGATCGGCGTGGGGACTGTGTCTCCTCCCCTCCAGGACCACAACCTCCTCGTTCGCCACAACCTTGATCAGCTCGCGGAACGCGGGGTTAAACCGCTCAATGTGACCGACCTGCAGTAAGCGACCTGCCCTGTGGGACGCATCGATCAACGCAGAGGCTTCATCCTGGCTCGCCGCGATCGGCTTCTCGATCAACACATGCAGGCCCGCATCAAGGCAGGCCATCCCGACCGGATGGTGGAGCAGGGTCGGAACAGCGATACAGACCGCTTCAACCTCCGGCAGCATCGTGCGGTAGTCCTCGAACCAACGACACCCGAACTGGTCGGTCGCCAAGCGACCGCGATCCGCATCAGGATCGGCAACTCCCACCAGATCTGCATCGCGAAGCAGGCTCAGCACCCTGGCGTGGTGCCAACCCATGTTGCCGATACCAATGACCCCCACCTTGACCGGAACCATCGGGGCGGGGGACATGTGTTGACCGGAACGGTTGGAAGAAGATTAAGGGTGATCAGTCCTCGCTCTCAGTTGGCACGGGAAGAATCAAGCGCACACGTTCGATCCGCGGGCCCTTCATTGCCGTGATTTCGAACTGTGCGCCGCTGAAATGCAGGGCTTCACCTGGAGAGGGAATGTGCTGGAGACGTTCCAACAGAAAACCAGCGAGGGTGTGATGGTCATCCGCCTCAGGAAGATCGAGGTTGAGCTGACGGTTGAGTTCAAAAATCTCCAGATCTCCCGCCACGATCCAGACATCGGATCGGCCTTCCTCCTGGCGTAGCTCCGGCTCATCAGGCGCCTCCTGCAGATCATCTCCGACGATTTCACCCATCAGATCAGCGGCCGTGACGAGCCCCTCCGTTCCCCCGTGTTCATCAACCACCAGCAACAGCGGATGCCCACTGCGGATCAAGGGCATCAAAGCGGCAAGTGTGCTGGTCTCCAGCACCCGCACCGTTGACTGCAGGTAGGGCTCCAGAGGTGAATCCGGTCTGAGCTGCCCGAGGGCGATCGGCTCGGCCATCTGCCGAAGATCAAGGATGCCGCGGACATCATCAAGCGACTGCCCGATCACAGGGAAGCGGGCATGGCGCGTCTTGTGAACCGCTTCCATCAACTGCGCGAAGCTGACATTCAGAGGCAGGGTGACCATTCCGGAACGGGGAATCATCACCTCACGCACCTGGGTATCACGCAACGCGAACACCCCCTCAAGAATGTTTCGCTCATCCGGGAACAGACCGGTGACCCTGCCGGATTCGATCAATGTTTCCAGCTCGTCTGCAGAGAGAGCGGGCACCAGGGAATCCCATTGCGGAGTCAGCCCCACCAGACGCAGACACAGCGCAGCAAGCCCTTCAAGGAGATTGAGCAGAGGGGAAAGAACCCGTGTCACCACCTCGAGAAGAGGCGCCAGACGCAAGGCCGCCGGCTCGGGGCGGTTCAGCACCCAGGCCTTGGGCATCAATCCCGCCAGCAGGGTTGCCATCAGCACGACGAGCAGAAACAAGCCTGCGTCCAACCACGCCGCCCCCGGAGTGCCATCTGGCCAGAGCTGCTTGCCGAGTCCCCGGCTCACCCAGCCCACAGCCACGAGCGCCAGGGTGGCCCCCAGTTGGGACACCATCAAGGCCCGTCTGAGTCGTCGTTGAAGGCGCTGAACCGCCTGGGCACCCTTCAGCCTCTCTTCGACAAGCACTTCGACCCGACTGGGACGAAGCCGTAGAAGGGCCACTTCTGCGGCAGCGAAAAAAGCTGGGATGACCAGAAGCAGGGCCAGTAATGGCAGCCGCATCAGAGAGATTGGATGGGGGTCGCGAGGATCGAACTCGCCTTAGGCGAATTATGAGTTCGCTGCA
>CAZJLQ010000338.1:0-2081 GCA_964546675.1 uncultured Synechococcus sp. | reverse complement strand
AGGAGTCGAACATCTGGACAACCTGAGCTCCGGAATCGATCTGATACCGGAGATATTGCGCGATGGATTCAGCGAAGTGATCGAGCAGCTTGTGCAGCAGCTCAGGCTCCTGGAATGCCATCGCCTTGATGATGGCGTAGTTCTTGCTGCTCTTCCCTTCCACCACGTAGGCGGCGAGGGTCCACGGTGCGCCGACAAAACCGAGAACAGCCGCCTTGTTGCCGACACTCTCGCGCAGTCGACCGAGCACTTCACCGACAAACGGCATGGATTGAGCTGGTTCAAGGGCTCTCAGCGCATTCACCTGATCCAGTGATCGAATCGGATCGTTGATCTGAGGACCTTTGCTTTCAACGATGTCGAAGTCGATCCCCATTCCGGGTAAGGGGGTCAGGATGTCGGAGAAGAGAATCACCCCATCGGGCTGAAAGGCTTCAAAAGGCTGCATAGAGATCTCGTAGGAGAGATCAGGGTTCTCCGACCGTTCCCTGAAGCTGGGATGACGATCACGGAGATCGCGGTAGACCTTCATGTAGCGACCGGCCTGACGCATCATCCAGACGGGTGGTCTCTCCACTGATTCCCCACGCGCGGCACGGAGCAGCAGAGGGGCAGTTTCTGTCATGGAGAAGCGTCAGAAGCGATTCGGCAACTTAACCGAGCACCCCCTGAGCACCAGAGGATCGGTCTCGAATCACGTGACATTTCGACAACGAATTAAAAGTCAGTCCAGGGGGTTAACCCAGGACTGATTCATTTGATAACAAGACCGAACCAGGTGATTTTCAGTCGGCAACGGCCTGATCGTTGGAGCTGTCGGCAGAGTCCAGCAAGCTGCGCTTTGGATCATGCTTGAAGACCATCAAGCTGAGCGGAGGCAGACAGAGCTCCAGAGAATTTTCATACTCATGGATGCTCCATTGCTCAGAACATTTTCCACCCATGTTTCCGAGATTACTGCCGCCATAACGGGATGCATCGGAATTGAAAATCTCTTCGTAGAAACCGGCAAGAGGGACACCGACACGATATTGAGCGTGGCTCTGTGGAGTGAAATTGGCCACCACAATCAGCCAGGTGCCGCTGCTGCTCTCCCGTCGCATAAAACTGATCACCGAATGGCGATTGTCATTGCAATCGATCCATTGAAAACCGAATTGATCGAAGTCATCGCGCCAGAGGGCGGGTTCTGATTTGTACAGAACGTTCAGATCATCAACCAATCTCTGGATCCCCATGTGGGGCTCATAGTTGAGGAGATCCCACTGGAGATCACCCCAAACATTCCATTCGGAACGCTGGCCGAACTCCATCCCCATAAAGATGGTCTTCTTGCCGGGGTGCGTCCACATATACGAGAGAAGGGCGCGGGTGTTGGCATATTTTTGCCAATCATCTCCTGGCATTTTGTGGAGCAGGTGGCTCTTTCCGTGCACCACTTCATCGTGGCTAAGAGCCAGCATGAAGTTTTCGGTGTAGGTGTACCAGATAGAAAAAGTAATATTGTTTTGATGAAACTGTCGGAACCAAGGATCCAACTCGAAATAATCAAGCATGTCATGCATCCAACCCATATTCCATTTCAGATTGAAACCCAGACCTCCCATATCCGTGGGCTGAGTAACCATTGGCCAGGTCGTTGATTCCTCTGCTATGGACAGGGCACCAGGGAAGTGTTGAAACAGAACATGATTGGCCTGCTGAAGAAAACGAACTGCCTCCGTGTTTTCCCTTCCTCCATTTTCATTCGGCAGCCACTCTCCATCGGGACGCAAATAATCTCGGTACAACATTGACGCGACAGCATCAACGCGAATGCCATCGATATGGAATTGCTCAAACCAGAAAACGAGATTAGCAACCAGGAAATTACGAACCTCATTACGGCTGTAATTAAAGATTAATGTGCCCCATTCTTTGTGTTCACCAATGCGTGGATCCCCATGCTCATAGAGATGGGTTCCGTCAAAAAACGCAAGTCCGTGACTGTCTTTCGGAAAGTGACCCGGCACCCAGTCGATGATCACGCCGATGCCTTCGCTGTGGCAACGATCGACAAAGGCACGGCATTCATCGGGCGT
>CAZJLQ010000337.1:0-2086 GCA_964546675.1 uncultured Synechococcus sp. | reverse complement strand
CAGGCGGGCCAGACAGTTTGGAGCTGCAGCGAATCGTTGCAATGGCCTGTTCCCAGCAGCAGTGCACAGCCTTCCTGAGGCCAAACCGCCATCAGGGAGCGGCGAACAACCGTGAGGCAACGCCGATCCACCCGAAGCATGGATGGCGGATTGAGGCGACGACCGATACGCTCAGCGGACTGTATGAACATTTTCGTCGGTTCCATGAGCGACGCCACCACCGAAGTAAAGCCCCCGGAGGCATCTGCCAGCGCGGCGGCGTCCGTCTCTGAAGACGGTGCATCGTTCACCGAGCGCTACAGCGAAGTGCTGGGCAAGGTGAATGAGACCCTCGACCAGGTCGACTGGAACCAGATGGGTCGAATCGGCAAGATCGTGGGCATCTTTGCGGCAGTGATCGTTGCCCAGATTCTGATCAAGGGAATTCTGGACACGATCAACCTGCTTCCGGTTGTCCCTGGTCTCCTCGAGCTTCTCGGCGTTGTGGTCGTGGGCCAATGGAGTTGGAAAAATCTCACCACCAGTGAGAAACGCAACGCCCTGGTTCAGAAAGTTCAGACCCTGCGTCAGGAATATCTGGGTTGATCCCTGGACGGATTGAGCGGCTGTCTTCGCTCAGGTCATATGTCGGGCCAGTCGCTTGAGGCTGGCCCGACTTTGTTCGA
The DNA here is from genome assembly GCA_964546675.1 of uncultured Synechococcus sp. GTDB lineage: Bacteria > Cyanobacteriota > Cyanobacteriia > PCC-6307 > Cyanobiaceae > Parasynechococcus. The sequence goes on along the minus strand of CAZJLQ010000337.1, from coordinate 1,421 downwards.
TATATCCACCACCAAAAAGATTGGCGTGGTTAAGCAAGTGATAGAGGTTGTAGATCTCCACTCTCTCCTCTGAGCTGTCGCTCAACGGGTATTCGGCCATGTAGCTGGTGTAGAAGTCAGCGCCAAATCCACCGAACATCCTGGTCATCGCCAGATCCACCTCTCTGTCTGCCCACCAGCTGGCTGGATCGAACAGACATCCACGTTGATTGGCAAGAGAACCGGCGTTTCCTGCCCAAAGATCTCCATGCACGAGGGATGGAGCCGGATCGTGCCGATTGAGATCGTCCTTCAGATGCTCAAGCAGCACAAGGATGGACTCCCACTCATCAATCAGGCTGCCGAGAAGGTGGAGCTGCGGAAGCAGTCGCAACTCCACGAAACAGTCACCCCAGCGCTCACGCCATCCGCCTGGCTGCGGACCGGCTCCGATGAAACCATCCCGGTGCCAGCCGAAGCGTCCCGGCGAAGCATCCGCTGAGGCCCGGTGCAGACGCGCCAGACCCCGGCCGAGTGCATGCTGATCGCGCCCTCCAAGCTCGAGCCAGGGCAATAAAAGGACCGCACCATGGGCCAGCTGCACCGTGGCCAGAGGTCGCGGAACCACAAGCAGCTCCGGATCTGCATGCCCATGCAGAGCCACAAGACCTTCGGCTTCAACAGTGAAAAGAGCCATCGCATCCGAGCCCCCGGTTTTGGCAAACAGGCGCTGACCGTCTTGCAGGGTCACACTCCAGGCTTGATGAATGCATCCACCACCAACAGGCTCCACCGCCCGCAGTGTTTGCCCCGCCAAGGGACCATCCCAAGCCACTAGATCGTTCCGCAAGCCAGAGTGCATCGCCGAACAGCGCGGTTCAGTTGCCAGCATGGCCGGACTTTCAGGCGGGCCTTGAACAAAAGCGGCGTGATTGTGATCGGCGGTGGCATCGCCGGACTCACCGCAGCAGCTCTGCTGTCCCGAGAGGGCTTGGAGGTCACCCTGCTTGAGGCCCACCATCAGGTCGGGGGTTGCGCAGGAACCTTCCGGCGCGGTCCATGGACCTTTGACGTGGGTGCCACTCAGGTGGCGGGCCTTGAACCAGGAGGCAGCCATGAACGGCTGCTGCGCCACCTCGGCCTGCCGTTGCCTGAAGCGGAAATTCTGGACCCTGGCTGCGTTGTGGATCTGGGCGATGGAACGGAGCCGATCCCCTTGTGGCACGACCCCGAACGCTGGGCGGCGGAACGGCGGCGCCAGTTTCCAGGCAGTGATCGTTTCTGGCAGCTTTGTGATGCAATCCACAGCAGCAACTGGGCCTTCGCTGGAAAGGATCCGATCGTCACGCCACGATCCCTCTGGGATCTGCGCCAACTGATCGGGGCCCTGCAACTTCCAACCCTGGCATCAGGCCTGCTCGCGGGTCTGTCCATGTTTGACC
>CAZJLQ010000336.1:0-2101 GCA_964546675.1 uncultured Synechococcus sp. | reverse complement strand
CTCAGCGCGGCCTTGCAGCAGCAGCGAGCCGAGGGCCGAGCCGTACGCAGTTTGCACCTGATTGCCCACGGCGAGCCCGGCGTGCTGTGGCTTGGTGATCAGGCGATCGATCGCGTTGCTCTGCTGGCCAATGCCCAGGTACTGGCCAATTGGGGGCTTGAGGAGATCGCCCTATGGAGTTGCCATCTGGGAGCAGACGCCGACTTCATTGCGTTGTTGGAGGAGCTCACCGGTGCGTCGGTGTTGTGTAGCAAGGGATGGCTGGGTCGCCGCGGTGAACAGGAGAGATATCTCCTTGAGCAGCACAGCCCGCAGATCTTGGCCTCTGGATTCAGCTGGAGATCAATTGATCTCTTCAACTCCTGGCCGGAGCAGTTTGAACTTGGCCGCCGCAACAAACGCAATCGAGATGCTCTGCCATTCAGCACAGGGGATACATTTTTCGGTGTTGACGATGATAATGATGTCTGGCAGGTGAACCCAACTTTCAAGGATATTGAAGGAGTTGGCCAGCCTTTTATGAAGGCTTTAAGGCTGTATGACCCTTTGACTGGCGATACTAAATTAACAAAGAAAAAGGCTTCAAATGGCATTGCCTTTGACAAGGAAAAGGATGATCTGTTTTTCTTCTATGCCACTAAAAACGATGCAGCAAAAAATAATGCAATTGAAGCTGCAAATGGTGCATCAGAGCCTGGAAAAGTCCCCTTGGCTATGGGAGGAAAACGGAAATTTAATATTGTTTGGTGGAACATTCATGCTGACCAGGATAGTTGGAATTGGGTTGAATGGGCTGATGATACTCAGGGTGGATTTGGTGATAAAGTCAACCAAGATAGCCCAGCAAATGCTGTCTTTCATGGTGAATCAATTTGGTATTTTGGGGACGGCAATAGGAATCTTTATCGCTTGAAGCTCGAGTATGACGAGCAAGGCAGGCCTTTTGCAAAAGGGTTGGTGAATTACGAATTAGATAATATGTACAAAAATGGTAGCTATGGGGATCTTGCTATACGCGAAGAAGATTATGGAGGACAAGGTGAAGAGAAAAAAGAATTAGTTTTATATGGATCACAACAATCAGGACGTTTTTTCAAGCTCAATTTGAGCGTGTTGCTGGATCAAGTTGAGCCTCCTGTGGATGAGAATGGTGAAGCGAGGGTTCCAGTGAGTCTAAAAAAACTTAATGAGCTAAATAATAAGGATCAAAAGTATTCTTTTGTCTATAAGGAGTTGTCACCAAATTTAGAGCTTGAACCGGTTGACCCACCTGGCAATCAAGAGACAAAAGCACTTCAGCTCACGTTTAATAATGACAGTAGTTTGCTCTGGGGGCAGACATACGAGCCGAGGAATAAGTCGTATTCGGGTGTCTATTACAACATTAGCCCTGGCGAGGATTCTGTTCAGGCATCACCTCCCTTGTATCAAGCGCCTGACTGGGATGCTGATATTGGATCTGGTTTCCGTGATCTTGGCGGCTCAACAGATGATCCTGCTGAAGCCCTTCCGCCTGATTTTGATGTTAACGGGATAGAACGTTGCGAAGCGGAATGGAACGGAATGACGGCAAAATTTCAATACAATGTCACTCTTCAAGATATAGATATCTGGAATCGAGTTTTTCTCAATAATGCTGAGAGCTTGGGGTCGTATGGGCCGTTTTTTGCTGATTTTGATGTTGCCAGTTCTCTTGGGAATGAGGGTTCAGATTATTTTGTGGAATCCATTTATGTGGGTGGTCTTGATGGTCAAGAATTTGATGAACGAACTGATAACGGTGAGATTCGTTTCTTTGTTGATCCGGACTTGGTTGATGTTCAACCATCAGAATCAGATGCCTCAATTAAGGATGCAAAAGTTCCTGTTATCGCAAATATAAAGGCGCTTGAAGGCTCGTCTTTGGCTGGAGATGAGCGGGCGGAGATGCAATTGGTTTTGGCAGAGACTGGCGAGGAGAAGTTCGCCGTTGCTGAGTTTTCTCCACCAAAGGATTGTTTTCCAGGATCGATTACTGAGATTAAAGCCTCAGCTGAATGCATTGATGTTGATTTTGGGGCAGACCAGGAGGCTGCAAGATTTTCATTTGATATCACGCGAC
>CAZJLQ010000335.1:0-2104 GCA_964546675.1 uncultured Synechococcus sp. | reverse complement strand
TTGCGAACGACCATCAACACTGCGCGGGTGGTGGTGACGACTCCTCCAACGGTGCGCGGCTTCAGCAGCGAGGCCGGTTTGTCGATGCAATTGCTGGATCGCAGTGGCGGGCGACTGAACCTGCAGGAATTTGAGGCGGTTTCGAAGCGCTTCATCGGCACAGCCATGGCCAGCGGCGGATTCGAACGGGTGAGCACCCGCTTTGATGCCAGCTCTCCCCGCTGGCGCCTGGAACTGGACCGCAGCCAGATGGCCGCTCTCAATCTCAATTACGCGGAGACCTTGCGCGATATCGGTACGGCCATTGGTGGTCGCTACATCGATGACACCTACGAAGGGGGCAGGATCCGCACGATCTATCTGCAACTTGAGGGCCGCGGACGGGCCACCCCGGACGATCTCCTCTCCATGACGGTGCGCAGCCGAGATGGAAACTTGATCCCTCTCTCCAATGTGGCCAGTCTGGTTCGCGAGGAGGGCGCCAACGCCATTCCGCACTTCGATCTGAAGCGATCGATCTCGATCACGGCGATTCCTAAACCGACAGTGAGTACCGGCCAGGCGATCCAGATGCTCGAGCGGGCTGGTGAGAATGTTGGTGGGAACAACATCAACCTTGCTTTCACCGGGCTGGCCCTGGAAGAACAGAAAGCAGCTGAGTCGAGCTGGATCTTGTTCGGCCTCGGCGTGGTGGTTGTTTACCTGCTTCTTGCCGGGTTGTATGAAAGTTTTCTCGATCCGTTGATCATCCTGCTCACGGTGCCGATCGCACTGATGGGCGCTTTGATCGGTCTCAAACTAAGGGGACTACCACTCGATGTTTACGGCCAGATGGGCCTCCTCGTGCTGGTCAGCCTTGCTGCCAAGAACGGCATTCTGATTGTTGAATTCGCCAACCAACGTCTAAAGGAGGGAGTGCCCTTCGAGACTGCAATCGTGGATGCCGCTGTCAATCGAATGCGACCGATCCTCCTAACAGCGGTGACCTCACTGGCAGGCTTTCTTCCACTCTTACTGGCGGTCGGAACCGGTTCCGCCAGCAGAGTCAGCATTGGCACGGTGGTGTTCAGCGGGTTGCTGGTGTCATCTCTGCTCTCGTTGTTTGTGGTGCCAACGGTCTATTTCGTTCTGAAGGGCTGGAGGATGGCTCGATGATCCCAAGCAAAAGGATCAGAAACGGTGGCTTGTGCCTGGATCGTCCCAGAACACCTTCAGTGTCAGCACGGGAGTATTGAAGCGAATCCCACCCTCGTGGTTGCTGCGCTGATAGGTCATCCCCTGCTTGGCGGAAGGGAACTGAAACTCCAGTGGAGAACGGTTGCTCGGATACATCACCACGTAGGCATTGCCCTGGAACTGACTGAACTGACAGCGGGCAGCCTGATTGGTTTTTTTGATGACAGACGATTTCACATTCAGATGACAAAACACTTTTCGTGTTTCGGCCTGACCAGGGTCCAACAGACTGAATGAGGCAAGCACGAAAGCGGTGACAACCGGAGAGAAGGCTTTCAAGACAACCGGCATACCAAAGAATGAACGGGTTCTTTAGTTAGCGCCGCAACGCTCAACGAACCACCCGGTGAAGCAACTTCTGACGCATGACCGCCGATCCGCCTCCACTGTCGTATTCCCGCTGCAGAACTTCGAGGCGATCTGGGCCTGACAGCCAAAGCATCTCGACCAGGAACGACTCGCGGTGGCTGACCTGAACAGGCGCTCGAAATCCCCCCCCGTCGGATAAGACGTGCAAATCCTGGAGCTCTGCGGCGTCAAGCTGCAGATGGCAGGGTTGCCGAACCATCTCTGCAGAAGAGGCCCCGAATGGACGACTCACCGCAACCTCCTCTCCATGCCAAGCCCCGACAAGATCAGTCGCAGACAAGACAGGTTGATGCACAGCGTTGGAGCCAGCACGGATTTCCCGGATCTGCACAGCATTGTCAAACCGACCGGAAGCATCCCAGGTGAGCACCAGACGATGGCGACGATCCTGGAAGAGGCAACAGAATTCCGTGATCACTCGGGACCAGGGCGCCACTTGAAGCGTGCCTCGACTGAAACTCCCTGATGGGAAGAACGTCAGCGCATCATCCGGTTGATA
>CAZJLQ010000334.1:0-2112 GCA_964546675.1 uncultured Synechococcus sp. | reverse complement strand
TGACGGGGTGGCACGCTAGTACGTTTTCTTCTCGAACCTTTCATCACACAAGAGTGCCCTAGTAGGTGCCTTTGTTTCCCATGCAGCTTTTAGACATGCAGCATGAGCTTCATACCTTGCAGCTTCAGGAGAGTCACCCTGATAGATAATTTGAGGCTGCTGCGATTGGTTGGTGTTTGAAGCTGTGCCCTGACCGCTACAACCTGTGACCAGTGCTGCAGCAATAAGCGCAAAAGAAATAGTGAATACTTTCATTTCTTATGTGAAGTGAATAATAAATGTCTTGTCGGGAGATCGATAGCGACAACACCAACGCCCCCTGCTTTTCCCTTTCGGGTCTTGTATAGCTTTCAGCTCCACTGCCTAGAGCATCAGGCTTCCCGACAAACAATCATGATCCAGCGGTAAATTTGTTGATTAATCCTTTAAAAAAGTCGCTGGTGAACGATTGGCTACCTGTTTGACGAGCAACTACTTTTCCATCCTCGAAGGCGACAAGAGTTGGAGTCGCGACGACACCACTTTCCTTCGCGAAGTCTGTCCACTCATCACCTTGCTTGCTGTTGGTGAGAATAATCACATTTTCCCAGTTGTCGACTTTTGACAGCTGACCCTTGACGTAATTGCATGGGCGACAGCCGTCTTGGACAAACAGATGAATGGTTGGTTGCGTTGTCTTGTTCATGGTATTTGAGCATTATTAATGAGGCCTTTTACCTCAATCAACACAGCATCGGGGATTCACTGTTAGATTCCATCACCCATGTGGGGGATTTTGATTATCAGATCACTCCCCCATTTGGATGAAGAAAGCAGAAACAACAAAAACCCCGCCATTGCTGGCGGGTACTGAATCCAGTGCCAGAAGTGGAATTCCAGATTAGATTCGTGAACAAAATAGTTGAGGTGATGAAAGGAATGAAAATATTGATCCCATTCTTGGTTGCCCTCCCTTCTCTCTTCTTTGCTACTTCTGCTTTTGCAGATGAGTGTGAGAAAGGTTGGTGCAGAACAGCATGTGATGAAGATGGTGGATGCATTTATCTACATGTCAAATCAATGAATTATCCCTATGTTGTTTTTACAACAACCTATGAAGGACATAAGAGCGAAGTGGATTGCTCACAATTTAGATTGAGATATATCAGTGATGATGGTTCAAGGACCTCTTGGGATTTATCACAGCCAGATTTTATAAAACAAGCAAAGATGTCTACTGCTTGCCACATAATGTTCCATCACCGAAATTGATCGAAGTTCTTTCGACATCACTCCCCCGGTTAGGTGAAGGCTCAAGAGAAGAAGTTTTCCCTGAGCTGCTTTAGGATAGGCACTAAAAACCCCGCCATTGCTGACGGGAAAGTCTCTACTTTGTAGAACAATTACCACCAGCCAGTTAAATTACCAAGAGCAAGAAATCCAGTTTCGATGCCTTGCCCCATTGCTATAACCGGTGTAGTTACCACGTCAGCGGTTACTGCAAGGACTTTCTCTCCAAAAGTGGCAGTGGGGTCATTTGTTACGTGCACTGCAACCTCATGATTTAATTGCGTCACGGTACTGATTGGAGTCATCTGAATACGATTCAATGTTTTTGTGTCATTGTTAATCACAGCATCCCGGATCTTCGTCGCAGTCGGCAAAGGGTCACTTGGATCATAATTAGTGTAATCTTTAATCGTGTTAAATTTACCGATTGCATCAAGTCCCGGTGCCGCAAGTCGTGGGGGATTGAGTTCAGCTAATTGTCGGACGCCTTCAGCTCGCTCATTCCACACTGAGCCGATAAGATCATCATTTTCATCTTCGTCAAATTGCACCATTTGATGAAATGGTTGACCCATTGTTCCTTGCTTGACTGGAGTCTTAAAGGTGAAAGTAGTGTCGTTAGTCATGATTCTGAAGCGTGTTGTGGGGTCTCCCCCTTGACACCTTCAAGATCACAGCCGTTTTGGTGAGCAGTTCTATTCCTCTGCGGTGTGAATGAAGCGTGTTGGTGGTGAGGATCTGGTGTGATGCAGCAGAACGGCTGAGAACAGAGGATCCACGACCCCCACTACCCCAAAGTGGTGCGCTACCTGGCCAGCCACAATTCAGACGGTAGAGCACCTG
>CAZJLQ010000333.1:0-2113 GCA_964546675.1 uncultured Synechococcus sp. | reverse complement strand
TCTCCTGGGTCGTTCACCATCGGGGCTGGGGCTGGCGGCACGGTTGCCCAACCCTTGTCACCGCGGGCGATGCGGCGGTCATAAAGGGCACGGCCTGGATCGAGTCCTGGCTGCAGTGGTTTCCCGGCAGCGGCCTTCAACCAATCGGCGTAAGCCTGTTCGGATTCAACGACGACGTTGGTCTGGTTCTGCGAGAAATAGGCACCGCTGAACATGGCGTCCCGCAATCGGAACCGGCCTTCCTGGGTCGGCGTGAGGCTGTAAGAAATGATGCTCCCGGGGATGATGTCTTGCTTCAGGCGAAAGGCCGGGACAAAGAAACTGTGCAGGACGTCTTCAGAGACCAGACGGAAGTTCACCCGCTGATCCACCGGCAGATGCAGTTCTGAGCTGCGGACACCATCGGGATAGATGAACTCCCAGCTCCATTGCCGGGCAATGACGTCAATCGGACCGATATCGGCGATCGGGTCGATTTCCATCAACGCAGTCGGATCACTGCCGATGGCGTATTTGTGCTTCGGACCAAGGGTCTGAAGCTTCATGTTGACGTTCATTGAATAAGTGGCGATCACAAAGACCGTCACCAGGGGAATGATGGTCCAGGTGATCTCGAGCTTGGTGTTGCCTTCAATCGGTGCACCATCGCTTTCGTCGTACTTACCGGCACGGTTGAACAGAAGCACCCAACCCATGAATCCGGTGCAGCCGAAGAAGATGAATGAGCCGATCCCGGTCTCGAGGGCAAAGAGATCGTCGACGTAGGGCGCAGCGCTGGATGCCTGGGGAGGGAACCAGCTGTAGGACCAATCCGCCATCAACCGCGCAATCACAAGATTGACCGCCACAGCCACCGTGATGATCACGATGGCCGCAATGTTCGGACCTTTTTTCGGCGTAGCGGTGGTCATGGCAACACCTCATTGAGATCAGCACCGGCGGTCAGCAGCTGGTCTGCAGTGATGTGCACTCCGAAGTCACTGGCAAGCCAGGCGCCAAGACTTCCGTGCAGGCCCATCAGGAGCAGCATCGATGCTCCACAGAGCAGGTACAGCCAGGTGACCTGCCGGCCCAGGTCCTTCCTCCAGACAAACCGCTGGTAACCGCGCCAAACCGTCATGGCAACAATCACCAGAAGAATGGCCACACCGCCGATGGCATGCCAGAGCATGGTGTCGATGGCGGTCTGACCCAAAATGCTGCGGACACCTGGGATTGGGACCGCCAGGAGCATCTCGTAGAACCCTGCTGCGACGGTGAAGAAACTGATGCCGCTGCAGGCCACCAGGTTGTACCAACCGACGTCATGAAACCCACTGCGGGTCACCGGGAGAGCCAAAAACCGAAACACCCGCTTCTCAAGCGGATAGAAGGCCCCGGCGAAATCAAACGCGATCGCGATGGCAAACAAACCAATCGTGAGGTGCACCAGATTCGGGTGCACAGGAATCGTGTAAGGAAGATCGTTGGCGCCGAGGGAATCGGCGATGTCATTGATCGGCGAGGCGATCGTTATGAACACATTCATGACAGCCCCCCTTCACGGATTGCCTCGACCACGGGGACCGTGTGCAGCCCATAGACCCAGACAAGCTTGTCGCCGAGGTAAACCTGAACAACCACCAGTCCTGCCAGGAGAAGGTCGACGGCAAGGAATCCGGACGGCAGCACCATTGGATCTTTCTGGCGAGCCACATAACGCCAGCCGGTGAGCAGGGCCAAAATTCCCGCCAGGGACCAGCCAATCGTGCTGTGAAGATTGAGAATGTCCCTAGATGCTCCGTAGGGATTGGCGAGTCCGGCCTCGACCTGACCGAAAATAATCGCCACAAAAATCGCCACGGTCGCAACGATCAGATTCCAGAAGCTCACCTCAAAAAGGTTCTTCTTTTTCGTCACAACCCCGATGAGATCGAAGACAACAGTGATCAGCGCCATGGCGATCACAAAATGCACGACGATCGGATGGATCACGTCGAGCCAGGGAAGGTTTTTGTCGTTGAGTGCAGGAAGCAGCTCGAGCATCGGCAAGCCGAGCATCACACTTCCCAAGGATGAGCAGCGTTTCTCAGTCGGTCATCCCTCAATGAGGAATTACAACTGAGTTTCTGAT
>CAZJLQ010000332.1:0-2113 GCA_964546675.1 uncultured Synechococcus sp. | reverse complement strand
ACCCCTGACCCAGAACCACAACCAGATCCAGCACCACAGCCAGGTCCAGATCCCGATCCATCAGATACACCCCTCAGCGTCGCGGTGGATGGTCAGCTCTGGTGGAACGGCTTCACCGCTGACATCACCCTCACCAACACCTCCTCCAAAGACCTCGACGACTGGAGCTGGAGCTTTGAGAGCCACCACACCATCAGCGGCGACCCCTGGGGTGCCCAGCTCTCCTCCAGCCAAACCAGTGATGGCTCCTACCGCCACACCCTCACTGGCATGGACTGGGCTCGTTCCATCCCGGCCGGTGCCTCGATCTCGATCGGTTTCAACGGCAACCAGGCTGCTCCGATCGGCAACAGCGGATCCCTCAACGCCGAGCTGCTCTTCACCAACACCGATCCAATCCCCCCCACACCCAATCCAACTCCAACTCCAGCTCCAACTCCAGATCCAACGCCGACAACAGCGCCAGCTCCGGCACCAACCCCTGAACCAGAACCACAACCCGATCCCGATCCTCAGCCCGATCCTGCGGACACCAGGAGTTACGGCGCCGCACTGGGCCTGTCGCTTCTCTTCTACGAAGCGAATCGGTCCGGAGATCTCGATGAAGCCCGCAACCGCGTTCCCTGGCGCGGTGACTCAGGACTGTCCGATGGCCGAGATGGCATCTATTTCGGTGACGCAACGGCAGCGAACCTGCAAGCCGATCTGAGCCTCGATCTCAGCGGTGGTTATCACGATGCCGGCGATCACGTGAAGTTCGGGCTCCCCCTGGCCTCCAGCCTCTCCAACCTTGCCTGGGGTGGCATCAGCTTCCCTGACGGCTTCAGCGATGCAGGCGAGATGGATGCCCTGCTAAGCGCTGTGCGCTGGGGCACGGACTACCTGCTCAAGGCGCAGGGCCTGGATCAGAACGGTGCGACAACCTTCTTCATCGCCCAGGTCGGCGATGGCCACAGCGACCATGCGCTCTGGAGCGCTCCGGAAGTCCAGACCATCCCACGGCCGGCCATGGCCGTCACCCCAGACAAACCCGGCTCCGATGTCAGTGCAGCCAGTGCCGCAGCCCTGGCGTCTGCCTCGGTGCTGTTTCGCCAACAGGGGAATCAGCCTTACGCAGACACCCTGCTGGAGCGCGCGGAATCCCTGTTCACGTTTGCCGATCGCTACCGCGGCAAATACTCCGACGCGATCACGGGGGTGCAGAGCTTCTACAACTCATGGAGTGGGTACAGCGATGAGCTTGCCTACGGCGCTGCCTGGCTGGCCAGGGCGATGGAGGCCTCCGGTGCGGATGGATCGGGATACCGCTCCATGGCGCAAGAGCTTTACCACCAGTCCATCGGAGGCCTGAACAACGGCTGGACCCACAACTGGGACGATGCCTCCTATGCAACTGCAGTTCTCCTGGCGGAGGACGCCAGGGACCCAAAGGCCCTCGACGATGTTCGCAACTGGCTGGACAGCTGGGTGGATGGACGCGATGGCGTGACGATCACCGCTGGCGGTCTGCGCTTCATCAGCCCCTGGGGCTCACTGCGTTACGCCGCCAACACCGCAATGCTGGCGGGCGTCGTCGCCGACACCCTGATCGACCCCAAGGGGCGCTACAGCGACCTGGCCCGCAACAGCATCGACTACATCCTTGGCGACAATCCAAGACAGGCGAGCTATGTGGTCGGCATTGGCGACAACTCACCGCAGCAGCCACACCACCGCGCCGCCTCCGGCGTGGGTTGGCAAGATTTCAACGGAGATCAGCCGAATCGGTATGAACTGAGCGGTGCCCTGGTCGGTGGGCCATCGGCCGCCGATGATTTCGCCTACACCGATGCCCGCAGCGATTACATCTCCAATGAGGTGGCCATCGACTACAACGCCGGCTTCACCAGTGCGCTCGCTTATCTACATCAGCTCTGATCAACACGGCGCCGCAGCACGCTGATCAGCTTGTCCATCACCGCGGGCAAGGGGGCCTCGAACACCATCCGTTCCCGGGTGATCGGATGGTCGAGGCCAAGCTGCACCGCATGCAGAGCCTGCCCTGGCATCTCAACTGGCAGCTTGCGGCAGCGGCTGTAGGTGGGGTCCCCCACCACCGGATGGTTCATGTGGG
>CAZJLQ010000331.1:0-2117 GCA_964546675.1 uncultured Synechococcus sp. | reverse complement strand
CTGCGGATGGTTCTTTGGCGGCGCTGCTGGGGGCGTCCCCAGGGGCCAGCACCGCAGTCACGATCATGCTCGAGGTGCTGGAGCGCTGTTTCCCCGATCGTCTCGCCAGCAACCGCTGGCAGGAGCGGCTGCAGCGGTTGTTGCCCAGCTTCAATCAGGATCCCCTGGCGGACCCAGCGGTGCTGCTGAAGATGCGGGAACGCAGCAATGCGGTGCTTGGGCTCAGCGGCTGAGTTGATTCACCCGCACTTCCGCTTCTGGCGCAGTGCCTTTCGGCAGCGGTTGCTTGCTCTGCTCGATGCAATGTTCTTCGAACTGATTTGTCTGCGCTTCTGTTGCTTTGTTGCTGGTTTGTCCGGCTGGGATGGGGTTGTTGTTTGTTGAGGTTGTTTTGATGTCCGGGATGGCTGGGTCGCTTTGGGCGACCGCTGCTTCTTGCTGGCTTGTTTTGGTTTGCGCTGCTTCTTTTTCGAGGGTGTGCGTGGTTGTGTGGGACTCGTTTCCGCACTGTCCATGTTCGCTTTTTCCGTCAACCCGCAGTGGATTTGAAAACGTGGATGCACCTCAAGGATGCGTTGTTCTTTTTGAATATTGTGTTCAGGGCCCCGAAACTGGTACACCACTTTTGTGAGTCCAGTGAACTGGTCTGGAGTGATCGTTCTCTTAATGCGTTCGTTTGGGCTACCCCCTGGAACAATCGGTGCTGGGACGAAGGTCTCGCCGCTGGGCTGACTCAGTACCGTGGCTAGAAAAGCGGCGGGGTGTTTGCAGGCATTTGCCAAAGATGTTTTGTTGGTTTCGAATGATTTTGCTAATCGAATATCGGCCTGGTAGATCAGTTGGATGTTGTCATTAATCGCTCCTTCAATGCGCTGGCGTTGCGCCGTGGCTGCACTGCTGGAGAGGGAACTCACCGTGAATTGTGCCATGCTCGCCATCACCATGCTCAGCATGCTTCCGGAGACAAGAACCTCTGTCAGTGTGAAACCACTGCGCAGATCTGGCGATGATTTGGTGGTTGTTAATCGTTGAAGAAAAGAAGCCATGGGATTGAACCCGATGACTCATAAATAATGGGCTGATTTGAAATCAGAATTGATTGCCATCAAAGAGGCCTGTGATGTTGATCACAGGCCTCTTTGATGATGTTGATCTTGAGCAGGATCGATTGTCTGGTGTGTGGTTGCTCAGCCTTGTTAACCAATGCCCATCACCTGGGAGGTGATGTTTATTTGCCGAGATTCACGATCACCACGCCGGCGCTGATCAGGCCGATGCCGATCAGCTGCGCCGGCGCGAGCAGTTGTCCGTAGGCGAAGCGGCCCACCAGCACGATGGCCACGGTGCCGATGCCGCTCCAGAGTGCATAGGTGAGGCCGAGGGGTATCGAGAGCACCACCTTCGAGAGCAGAAACATCGCGATGGCGTAGGCGGTCAACACCAGCACGGTGGGCAATGGCTTGCTCATGCCATCGGATAGACGCAAACAGGAGGTGCCGATCACCTCGGCGCTGATCGCCATCAGCAGCAGGGCCCAGGGGTTGCTCAATGGTTCAGAGGCTTTGAAGGTCGTTGCCTGTTAAGCCAGGATTTCCCTTGAGGATGGCCAGCAAACCTCCTTCATCGGGATCACCCAGCCCTTTGGCGGGTCCATTGCCATTGATGTAAAGCGCTCCTTTTTTCTGGAAGTAGATCAGTTCAAAATCTTCTTTCGCAAAAGACTTCAGCTTGCGTTTTGAACGTGCTTTCTTGAAACTCAAATCCTCGGATAAGACAGGGTATTCGTCTAAGTCGAAGAGGATGCGATCACCTTCCTTGGGGTTGAAGCGGATGATTAAATCAGCATTTTTCTTGGTGAACTTCTCTGCTTTTTTGAAGATGAAATTGGTGATCCCAGTTGTCCCGCGCAATTTTTTCCGGCCTTTTCCCGCAAATCGATTCGTTTCCCTGATGATCGGTTCTTGGGTGGGATTGTCATCAGGAACGATGCTGGGTTCAAGATCGATTGGAACTGCCGTCTGGCTGGGTGGTGCTGCTGCGATTGGTGTGGGTGGTGAAGTAACAGCAGGGCTTGGGATCTGAGCAGGCTGTGGAATCGCCTCTGCTGGTGTGATGGG
>CAZJLQ010000330.1:0-2127 GCA_964546675.1 uncultured Synechococcus sp. | reverse complement strand
GTTGACAACCACGCAAATTGGCTCCTCGCAGATCACAACGACACAGGTTCCCGTTGCGCAGGTCTGTTTTGCCAAGATCGCGACCGCTCCAGTCAGCGCCACGCGCATCGATGGGGGCGGCGAGAGCATCGGTCGGATCAAGCGTTTCGGGCGCTGACCAGTTGCGCAAGTTCAAGGATCCTGGGGTTGCCATCAAGGCCTTCAGCTGCGGAGCATGGAGACGGCGATCGTAAGAATCACGCGAGCGATTTCAAACCCACCAACGGCGAAAAGGCCGAGCCATAGCTTGAGCGTCCATGCCGGTGGCTCGCCATTGGCCCAGGCACTTGAGGTCTGCAGGCTGCTTACCAGAGTGGGTTCTGCGATGCAACCTCGATCCACCAGGGAATCACGCCAGTCGGCCCCATAGCGGGGAAAACGTTGGTAGATCGGCATTTCGCCGATGTCACGCCCTGGGACGACCCTTCCCCTCTGCACGGGTGGGAGGTCATAGCCGAAGTTGGCCATGTACTCCTCGGAATCGAGCAATGCATCAATAAAGGTGTTGAAGCCTTTTTCCCCGATCACGATCGACCAGGCCAGGCGCTCGGCCTCCCCGTGCACAGGGCGACCCAGAACACGCCCCACGACCTGATCAACCATCCGGTAGTTGGAACTGCACTGGTAGTACCCCTGCTGGAAGCGCTCCGATAGCAGCAGACCGCGGATGAAATCACGCATGGTGATGTTGCCACTGCGCAACTGGGATTCGAGGAATGGATCTCGATCGCATTGCATGGCGTGGAAGTAGATCTGCCGATAGGCCTGTTCGATCATTTCGTCAATATCTGCCCGGTAAGACGAATCAGCGGAGCTGATCGAGCCACTGAGCTGATTCCGGGTGGTGTCGAGGTCACCGGCAAGGTTGCTAACCCGGTTGTTTTGGCTGGTGAGTGGATACGTCTGCAGAGGGATCGCCATCGCCCGCTTTTGAGTAGAAATACCTTAAGGACGATCATCTCCCAAGCGTCTGAGCAGATTGATCTTCCTTATCAGCTCTTAACTGCAGAATTGTTGAGGTTGTCCAGTAGGTGGTCGAAACAGGCACGGACCAATGCTTGGTCGCTCGATTGTGGAGTGGTGGCGATGCAGAGCTCCTGCAGCGTCTGCATGGCAGTGCGCATCGCCTTGATCGGAACGTTCATCCGAACGTAAAGCTCCCGTAAGGCCACCATCCCCTCAGGATCGGTGAACTGACTCCGTCCGGCGGCGACCGCATAGACCACAACCCTCAGAAAATTCCAGCAATCCCGCCAGCAGGCTTCAGCGCGATCTTGTGGATGCAGCGCCCCGCCGGGTTGGCAGAGATCCGGGAACTGACGGTCCAGTACGGAGCGTGCTTGAGCAACAAGGGAATCTGCCTGGTCTTGAAGCTGAAGTGGGAGCGCAATCCCGATGCCTGATGCATGGCAAATCATGCTGAGTTCCTCAGCGTGCAAGGGGCGTTTTGCTTGATCCGCCTGTTGGATGAGGTGGCGTGTCTGATCTGGCAGACCGCTTTGCTCGCCAAGGCCACACACCCTGGAAACCGCGATCAATTGCTTGAGATCGAGAGAGTCAACCGAATTCACTGACAGGCCACCGGTGATGCGGTCAACCATCCATGTCTTTCAAGATAAAAAGCCCAGATCACGCCATCCCCGAGGCCAAAACAGTGCTCTCGGGCTGCTGCGGCCAATGCTTGCGGGACCTTCAGTTCTTGGAGGAGATGTTCCACTTTTGCCTGGCCTCTGACCTCGACGGCGCGAATTGCTGAGCCGACCACCCAGGTCAATGATGTGTCTCGCAACGGGCCGTCTCCTTTCTCGCAGGCAAGCAGCAGGGTGCAGGGGCTTTGTTGCCGGTCGAGGGTGTCTTGCCACAGCTCGATATTGTCTGGCTTCAAATCGATTCTGAATTGCCCTTCCTCTAAAGGAACGCACAGCTCACCGCTGCTCCCTGCGCGGGTCATCAGCGACTGAATTCTTGGATCCTTGAGTCGATCCATAGGGCGATGCCGTTGAAAAGCAATGTACGTCCGCATTCCAGGGAAAATATCTGCAACCAGACAACTGTTTACGGATGCCGTTCTCAAGCCCGATGCGGTGG
>CAZJLQ010000329.1:0-2130 GCA_964546675.1 uncultured Synechococcus sp. | reverse complement strand
AAGCCCAGTCGGTCGGGTAGACGTCGGAAAACTGGGTGATGCTGGTGACCTGCTCCTTCTGACTCGAAGGTGCATACTCAGCCATCGCATCAACATTGATGTCAGCTGCGTTGGCGGCGACAGGGGCCAGAAGGCCGAGAGCTGCCGGAGCCACCAGCAATTGCTGGAAAAGCTTCATGGATGGTCCTCACACGGAAAAGAGGCGCAACGCGCCCTCGCGAATTTTGAAGTGGTTACCTCGGCTTAACCAACGGGCAATGTGACGGTGTTTCGCGCGACTTGCATCAATCGCTACAAAATTGGCCAAAGAGTCGGATCTCCAGCGCTGACGATGGTCATTCGCTGATCGACGGGCTCCAGCCCAGGTCGTGCCACCACCCATGATCCGACCCGAAACCCGATCGATCCTTTGCGCTGCAGGGATTTTTGCAGGGCTGTCCCTGCTGCTGCATGCCTGGCGGTCGCACGTTCTCCTTGCCAGTTACGACCAGGGCATCTTTCAGCAGGTCCTCTGGAACAGCCTCCAGGGGCATCCCTTTGAAAGCACCCTGTCCTCCCAGCTGTCGACCAACGTCATTCACGCCGGGCAAGCCCCCTCCGTCGATTACGAACGGCTCGGCCAGCACTTCACGCCCACACTGCTGCTCTGGGCACCGCTTTTTGCATGCATCGGTCCGGCAACGCTTCCGTTGGTTCAGGTCGGATTGATCACCGCGGCTGGACTGGTGCTCCACCGCATCGCCTCGGGTGTGATGCGCCCCGCGATCGCCAACTGGATCGGATACGGCTACTTCGCAGGACAAGCGCTAATCGGCCCGACGCTCGGGAACTTCACCGATCTCTGTCAACTGCCACTGGCCGTGTTCACGCTGATGCTCGGGTTGATCGAACGCCGACCCTGGCTGATCGCCATCTCGGCCCTGCTCATCCCCTTGATCCGTGAAGACACAGGGGTGTTGGTCGTGGCGATCGGGATCTGGCTTCTCTTCCGGGAACGACAGCGCTGGCCTCTGGCGCTCACGCTAATTCTGTGGGGAAGCGGCTGGGTGCTGATCTGCACCAACGTGCTGATGCCGTTGTTCTCTGATGACAATGCCAAACGCTTCATGGTGGAGAACTTCGGCCAATATCTCGACACCGATGGCGCCCAGAGCAGCAGCAGCCTCGGCCTGATCCAACAGGCAGTTCAGCAACCTCATCTGCTCCTGAAGGAACTGATCGATCCGCCGGGACAGACAGCGCTCTATCTGCTGGGCCACGCCCTTCCATTTCTGCTTGTTCCTCTGATCAGCATCGATGCCTGGCTCCTGGCAGGCCCAAGCCTCCTGGGACTCTTCCTCGCCCAAGGAGCGAACGACCCCCTCTCGATCACCATCCGTTACACCCTGCTCGTGGTCCCGGGATTCGCCATGGGGACAGTGTTCTGGTGGGCCAGGCGGGACACATCGGAGCCGGGCCCACGCCTCCGCGGGATCTGGAGATCCTGTCTTGTGTTGTCTCTGGTGCTGGCCTTCAGCAGCAACCCGCACCGAAGCCTTTCGGCCCTCGTCCCCGACAGCATCGACCCCTGGGTGCACAGCACAGCGATCGAGCAATGGCACCACGGCCACGCGGCCAGATCCGTCCTTGAAGTGATTCCCGCTGATGCAACCGTCTCAGCCAACACACACCTGGTGCCATTGCTGGCCCGTCGGGAGGTGCTGGTGCGGTTTCCATTCGATACGACCTACCTGGATCGTCAGGGAGTGAGCCAACCTGTGACCTGGATCGCCGTGGATCTGGACATGCTTCGGCGCTACGGCGCAGCCTTCCGCGGGGACTGGAAACAGCTGCGGAACAGTCGGAACTGGCTGGACGAGCAACGCAGCCTGTACACCGTGCAGGCCATAGAAGACGGTGTCGTGGTGTTGGAACGGGGTGGCGAACGGAATCCGACTCTGGAAGCCAGCCTGGATCAGGAACTCGCCAAGCCCCTGCCGCGCGATCCACGTCAGCGCCGCAAATCAGTTCGATAAATCAATGCCTTTTTAAAAACGATGCCCCCACCCGGTAAACCGGGCGGGGGCTCTCGCCGAGTCCGCTTTTGCCGCGGAACCGGATGATCAGTCAGAAGGCGCCGTTCAGCCGGCG
>CAZJLQ010000328.1:0-2141 GCA_964546675.1 uncultured Synechococcus sp. | reverse complement strand
TGCACCTTCAGAGGGGGAACAAGCGTGGCGCCACGATCCTTTTCGGAGAGGCTCTTGGTCGGCTGAAACGACCGGGCACGCCAGATCTTGGGCTGGATCTCGATTCCCTTTGTCAGAGCGTCGGCGATCGACTCCGTTGCCTTCAAGCGGAACAAGATCCCGAGTCCTGCACTGTCCCAGTCCTTCGTGTCGTTGATTGAGATGGCAGTAAGGTCCGCCTCAAATGATGCAAGGCTGTCTGTGGCTGCGAGTGTGCTGCCGGGAATCCGTCGTATTGGATTGTTGCTAACAGTGTTGGCTTCTGTTGTGCTTGGCTCAGCTGAAGTCCAAGCCGCGGATCCATCCTCGGATGGCCTTATCACCATCGAGTCGGATCTTCAATCTGCGGACAATGTCACAGGGGTGGTGACAGCCAGTGGAAATGTACGGCTCGTTCACGCTGATCGTGGGGTGGTAGCAACCAGTCGCCAGGCCCAATATTTCACAAAAGAAGCCAGGATTGTTCTCAGTGGCGATGTTGATGTTGTGCAGGAGAATGGAAATCTGCTCCGTGCAGATCGTGTGACATACCACCTGGATGATGAGCGTGCTGTTGCCACACCTGAGGAAGGTGCTCAAGTGTTCAGTCGATGGCAGTTGGAACTGGAAACCACCGGCTCTGAGCAAACCCTTCCATGAGTCTTGCGCTGGATGAGGTCTCGATCAGCCTGGGTGGCCGGTTGCTTGTCAAAGGTGTCTCGCTCCAGTTGCCTCCTGGAGAAATTGTTGGCCTGCTCGGACCAAATGGCGCTGGTAAGACCACCACGTTCAATCTGGTGATCGGTTTGTTGCGTCCTGATTCTGGCCAGGTTCTGCTCGACGATCAAGATGTTGCAGGTTTGTCCATGCCGCAACGGGCCCGTCTCGGCATGGGGTACTTACCACAAGAGCCCAGTGTGTTTCGCCACCTCACTGTTCGGGAAAATCTCGAACTCGCTTTGGATCAAACAACTCTGAGTTCGGCGGATCGTCGTGAACGGCGTGATCAGCTCATTGACGATTTCCATTTGACGGCATTCATGGACCGGCTTGGATTTCAACTTTCCGGGGGAGAAAGGCGGCGATGCGAAGTGGCGCGGGCCCTGGCAGTTGGTGCCAACGGACCGCGCTATCTCCTGCTTGATGAGCCTTTCGCCGGTGTCGATCCGCTTGCGGTTGCAGATCTCCAGGGACTCGTACAGGATTTACGTTCCCGCGGTATGGGAATTCTGATCACTGATCACAATGTTCGCGAAACACTTGCGATCACGGATCGGGCTTACATCCTGAACGATGGTGCAATTTTGGCCTCTGGTCGTTCCGATCAGGTAGCTACCGATCCCCTGGTACGACGCCACTACCTCGGAGAGGCATTCCAGCTGTGATCAAACAACTGAAGCGATTGACCTGGATGCGACTGCCCCTGTTGGACAGGTGGATGGTGGTCGAAGTGATGGGTCCTTTGCTGTTTTTCATCGCGTTATTCACGTTGCTCCTACTCACAGGCGGCGTGATGTTTGAACTGGTGCGCCAAATGGTGGATAAGAATCTACCACTTGCAATTGCAGTGCAGGTTCTTCTATTCAGCATGCCGCGATGGTTGGCGTTTTCTGTTCCAATGGGAACATTGATGGCCTGCTTGTTTGTTTTCACCCGTTTATCTGCCAATAGTGAACTAACAGCCCTGCGCAGTCTGGGAGTAACGACAGTCCGAATGATTACGGCTGCAATGGTTCTCTCAATCATGATGACCGGGTTCACCTTTTTCTTAAACGATGTTGTTGTTCCAAGAAGCAACCGCTTTGCTGAGGTGACATTGCAACGCGCATTGGGGCGCTCTCTGGCAACAGAAAAGGGAGAAGATATCATTTATCCACAATTTGGACGTTTAAATTCTGATTCTGAGGAGGAATCAAGACGCGGTTTGACCCAACTATTTTATGCGCGTAGTTTTGAAAATGGAGAGATGTTGAATGTCACAGTATTGGATTTCTCTCGCGTTGGTTTTACTCAGATGCTTGTTGCAGAAAAAGCAATATGGAATGAAGCGCAGGCCCAATGGGATTTCTTTGATGGCCAGAATTTAACTCTGAGTCCTAATGGTAGTTCGACAAAAGTTGAAT
>CAZJLQ010000327.1:0-2143 GCA_964546675.1 uncultured Synechococcus sp. | reverse complement strand
TCACTCTGGCTTCGTTAAAACTCACGGACCAGCACAAATCGGAATCACTGAATTGATTCATCAGAATATTCTTCCCGAAAACCCAAGCGATGAAGACATCGCCTGGGCGAGAGACATACTTCTGGATCCAATCGAAAATGTGATCATTTTGGCCGGAAAAATCCATCGCCTGAAACGGGCGCTTGGATTGCCGAATGATTCAGCCCTTCAGGCGAGCCGAAGCTATTTTGATGCCAAGGCAATCGCCACCCTTGCGTATTTGCATAACGGCAAACTTGACTATCCAGCACGCGTTCTGCGTTACATGCAGGATCCTGAACTTCATGGAGTCATCTTTAGCACCCAGACAACACCTAACTCATTGTTGATTTAGATCACTGTCCCCCAAAGGGAAGCAACCAACAATGCAGCATTTCGTCTTGCAGTGACCATGAAATAGACTCTACAATCGCACTAGACTATTCAATTTCGAGATCAAACTTACCGATTTTAAAATAAGAGCGAAGACCTGAAAATCAAGTGTTGACAGATCATATGGGCGACTGTTCTTCAAGAGCCAATCAACAAGTTACTGAGGTAAGCACACAGCCCTAAGACACGCAAAGATCTCCCAAGGCAGCAAGACGACTTTGAAGCGCGGACCAATCAAAACTGCGCGGATCGCTGCGCTCACCGCCGTTGTCAACATGGCGGTGGGTGGTGATGGCGGCAGGCGCCAGATCAAAGCGTCGAATCCAGCCCGACAGCACCAGAGCCAGAGCGTCGTATTGCTTTGCCGTATAGCCGCTATGGCGACTGTTGGCGTTGGCTCCATCGGAAGGGGTTTCCAGGCTGATGTGCAGCGCAAAGTTATTGACTGAACCCTTCAAGTTCTTGTTGGTGATCGCCCACTCACCCAGAAAAGAAGAGTTGCCGGAGCCATAGGCCCGGTTGATCGGTGGCACCAGATCGAGAACGGCTCCATCAAGGCCAACCAGGGTGTGGTAACTCACCTGATCTTCATCGCGTGGGTGAGGCGTCATGAAGGTGTTGACGGCCGATTGCATCGAGTAGACGGTCTCGTGCATCACAACGACGCGGGGATTGATATCGAGGGCACGTCCAAAGGCATCCTGACGATGCCGCTCACCGAAATTGGTCGGGTCAATCGGTCGATCCTTCCGCCAGGCATCCTGACTGTTTTGAAGAGACACAAGACGCTGGCGCACCTTGGAATCGAGCCCTGAACACTGCCTCGCCAGGGGGGACGACCAGGAGCGGGCCCTGGGAGGTTTTGGAGGCACCCCGGTCGGGTTCTCTTCAGGGGTTCTGCCGCTTTCCTCGCTGACTTCATCGAGCAGTTCCAGCAGCGACCGCCGCGAGCTGGCGTGGGAGTAGCCCTGCTGATCAGCAAGCACCCACCCCAAAAACAACATGGTGAGCGACCCGGCAGACATGGCCGTGATCAACGCCAGGGGGTGACGCCTCATCGCGCTCCAGCCCGATTGCAAACCCTGCTTCAGAGAATCTGGAACCATCGATCCCGCAGCGCTCGTTGATCGGCATTCGCCCCAGGGTCCCAATCCAGGAGCCAGTGGTCCACACCTTTGTCAGGATTCAGACGAGTCTCAGCGAGACGACCTCGACGGACATAGGTGATGCAGGCGGCCGATCGACACTGAAGAAGGAGAGCGAGGTCCGCTGCACGACGGAGGCGATAACCATTCACTGCGAGCAATTCATCACCAGGCACCAACGCAGAATCAGCACCGGGACTATCGGAGGCCACACGCTTGACCAGCACCTGTCCCTGCTCGTCCTTGAGGGTCAGTCCGTGGTGGGGACGATCGCTCGGCACCGAATCCAGACGAAGCCCAAGATCAGCCACCACAGCTTTCAAGGGCAAGGATGCAGGCTGATCCAGCCAGGTGTTCAAGTCAGCGGACAATGTGGAGGTATGGCCAGCCAGTGCAGCTTGAATGTGCTGCCTGCTGTAGCCACGCCCCTGGAGTCCATGGCTGGACCACAGTTCACGAAGCACTTCCGCCAACGAAGACTCGGCTTGTCGCAGGCGGACATCGAGACAGAAGGCTGTGGCGGCACCGAGCCCGTAGTAGCTGACCTGTGAATCGCGGGAAGCCGGGGTTGCCTTGTACAACTTGAC
>CAZJLQ010000326.1:0-2152 GCA_964546675.1 uncultured Synechococcus sp. | reverse complement strand
CGTCATGGTTTTGAACATATTTCATCGTTAATTTGCTCGGCCTGCATCAAGTCTTAGACCAATCAAATTTTTAACGAATATGGATGTTCTTCCAAAGCTGCTAGCGGTCACATCGTTTTGTTGGCTTTTGAGAACAACCTTGATTCTTGCCCTTGCCTGGCAGCAGAAACAGAAAAGCCAGAAGATCCAAAGCCGCAACATCAAGTCGTCTTCCATTCAATATCCATCAGTCAGCATCCTGATCCCTGCGTTCAATGAAGAGCGTTCCATCAAACGCTGCCTCCTGTCCTGCCTCGCCAGCGACTATGACAACAAAGAAATCATCCTGATTGACGATGGATCGACAGACAAGACAACGACTCAGGCAGAGACAACTCTGCAGTCGTATCCCGATGCAAGCATCCACATCATCAGACTTCAAACCAACCAAGGAAAAACAATTGCTCTGAACCATGGCCTGAAGAGCGCGAAAGGTGAGCTGGTTGTCACCCTGGATGCAGACACATTTTTCAGCCAGGGTGATTCCCTATTTCGGCTGATCAGCCCACTGATTCACCAGCAGAGATTGTCAGCGACCACAGCAAATCTCCACGTTCTGCACACCAATGAAGTGCTTGGGATGGTTCAGAACATTGAATATACAAAATTCCTGAACAGCAGCAAACGTGCTCAAAGCCTGTTGAAATCCATCATGATTTTGCCCGGTGCCATGAGCGCATTCCGCCGCGCAGCCCTGCGCTCCATCGGCGGTTTTTCCACCCGGACCCTGGCCGAAGATGCCGATGCCACGATGCAACTCTTAGCGCAGGGCCACCTGCTCATGTTTCAGGCGGATTGCATTGGAATCACAGAGGGACCACACACCATTGCGGATCTACTCCGCCAACGCCTGCGCTGGCGCATCGGCCAGATGCAATGCCTCCTCAAGCATCCCCAACTGCTGTTGATTTCCCCAGCCAAAGCCCTGTTTTACCTGGATCTTGCCGTGATGAATCTGATCTCGGCATTCACACCATTCATCGTCATTCTGTTCTGGACCCTCGACTTTTCAAGCGCATTAGGGCTACTGATTTGGCTTGGCTTGGGATGCATCGTTGCTGATCTTGGCTGCACAGCCTTTGCCTTTCACCTGGACGGTGAAACAATCCCCTCCCCAATCTCCTATCTCTTGTATCTCTCCTTTTTCAGCCTGTTCAATCCAATCATCACCTGGATCACAATCACCAGCTTGATGCTTCAAAAGACAACAACATGGCATCAGAGTGCACGTCGTTAACTGTTGATGAACGCAGCCGTCTTTGCACCACGGCAGCACACGTGCAAAGCGAGTTGCCATCGAACCTGCGACATTGCATCGCTTCAGATCCGCAGAATGGACCCAGTGAGCCATGAACCGAAGCGGACCGCACCGAGCGATGCCTGCACTGCGTTCAGGAGGAGTGATCTCTGAAAAGCACCAACTGGCTCGAACTGCAGCGGCGGGTCCGCTTCGGTGATACCGATGCAGCAGGCGTAATGCATTTCCATCAACTGCTTCGCTGGTGCCATGAAGCCTGGGAAGAAAGCCTTGATCTGTACGGCGTGGCTGATGCTGCGGTGTTTCCCGGCAGCCGCGGCCAGGCTCAATGGCCGGAGATTGCCTTGCCGATCACCCACTGCAGTGCCGATTTCCTGAGGCCCATCCACGGCGGCGACCACCTGACGGTGCAACTGGAGCCAGTTCGGCTTGATCCCTGCACCTTCGAGGTTCGCAGTGTGTTCAAGCTGGAGAGTCAACCCGTTGCCAGAGGCCTGATCCGACACGTGGCGATCGCCATTGAAGATCGCCGGCGATGCGCCCTGCCGGAAGCCATTGATCTTTGGCTGGAGGCCTCCGGCATGGGACAACTCAGAGCGTTCTGAACCAGTCCAGCCAGCGGGAGCGCTCCCATTTCCCCGCAGCATTGGGAGCAAGCGCATCGCACAGCACCCAACGGCGGGGTCGCTCCGCTGCCGGCCAGCTGGCGGTGAGGCGGTCCAGAACCGCCAGCTGCTCAGGATCGCCAAAGCGCACGAGTGCCACAAGCCGTTCCCCCCATTCCGGATCAGGCACGCCCAGCAACAGCACCGCCTCCAGGGATAGTTGATGCTCCATAGCCAACGCCAGCAAACG
>CAZJLQ010000325.1:0-2153 GCA_964546675.1 uncultured Synechococcus sp. | reverse complement strand
CAGATAGCCGATCACCGGCTCGCAATCCACGACGTCTTCACCGTCCAGGGTCACCACCAGCCGCAGCACCCCGTGCATGGACGGGTGATGCGGGCCGAAGTTGACGACCATCGGCTCCGTGCGCGTTTCCAGCTGCGTCATGGGAGCGATGGCATCTTCATTAGGTAGATCTTAAGGAGTCCCCGCTGACGATTCGCTTGTCCTCATCGTCTGGGTTTTGCCATATCCCCGTGCTGGCGAAGTCGGTGTTGGCGGCGGCGAAGGCGCTTCCACGCCAAGAGGGATTGCTGATCGATGCCACCCTTGGCGGTGGGGGCCACAGCGCTTTGCTGCTGGAACAGCATCCCGGGCTCCGCCTGATCGGTCTCGACCAGGACCCCACCGCGCGGTTGGCGGCGGCGGCGCGGCTTGATGCCTTTGGTGAGCGGGTTCAGATCGTGGCCACCAACTTCGCGGACTACACCCCGAGCGAGCCTGCTCTGCTGGTGCTGGCTGATTTGGGGGTGAGCAGTCCCCAGTTGGATGTGCCGGAACGGGGCTTCAGCTTCCGTCTGGATGGGCCGCTGGACATGCGAATGAACACCCAGGGAGGGGGGGAAACCGCAGCGGAACTGATCGCTCGGCTGGACGAGCCCGCATTGGCGGATCTGATCTACGCCTACGGAGAGGAACGTTTGTCGCGGCGGATTGCCCGCCGGATCAAAGCAGACCTGGCGCAAACCGGGGCCTATGCAGGCACCGCGGCGTTGGCCTACGCCGTGGCGGGTTGTTACCCCCCCAAGGCGCGACGGGGCAGGATTCATCCGGCGACCCGGACCTTCCAGGCCCTGCGGATTGCCGTGAACCGTGAACTGGACGTTTTGGACGACTTGCTGCAGCGGGCGCCGGAGTGGTTGGAACCGGATGGTTTGCTGGGGGTCATCAGCTTTCATTCGCTGGAGGACCGGCGGGTGAAGACCGCTTTTCTGCGCGATGTGCGCTTGGAGCGGGTCACCCGTAAACCCATCGTGGCCTCGGACGAGGAGGAAACGAGCAACCCTCGCAGCCGCAGCGCGAAACTGCGGATAGCTCGTCGCCGCTCTGACATTGAGCAAGCAGGGGGCGATGGCTGAGCCTTTGCTGCCGTGGTTCTGGTGGGTTGCGCTGCTGATTCAGCTCTTGGCGGTTCCCGGAACGTTGCTGCCCTTGCTGCCAGGGCTGATCTGGCTGCCGGTGGGAGCGGGATTCTGGTGGCTCGCCGTCGGTTGGGCAGCGGCTTGGCCCGTCGTGCTGTTGTCGTTGGCGGTTTTTGCACTTGGCTTCACCGCCGACCTACTGGCGCTTGGTCTGGCCTCGAGCCGGCTGCAGGCCAGTCGCTGGGCGCCCCTTGGGGCAGGGCTGGGATTGATGCTTGGGCTGTTGGGCCTGCTGCCGGCCTTGCCGCTGGGTGGTCCGCTCCTGGGTGCTGTCTTCGGCCCTTGGCTGGGAGCAGCTGTGGCGGAAGGGTTGGCCACAAAAAAAAGCCCTGGAATTCAGGGCTGGCTGATCGCTGGCCGTCGCGGCGCTGTGGTCGGCCTGGCTGTGGTGGCTGGCCTCCTGGTGAGCAGGGTGGCCCAGGTCGCTCTGGCGCTGATGGGAATCAGTGGTTTTGTGCTGCTCAGTCGGAGCTGATCAGGCCCAATCCATCGGTTGTGCCGAACAACTGGCGGTAGGCGGCCGTGGTGATGCAGGCAACAACGGGGGCTGCCACCAACAGTCCGACGCCGCAGAGCAAAGCGCCGATGCTGATGATGATCGAGTCGACAATCAGCAGCAGAACCACCCACCACCAGGACGGATCAACGGCGCTGCGCCCCCGTTGGATGCTCTCGATCGGCCCCTTCTCCTCCAGCATCGCCACATAGGGAAGAAATTTCTGGTTGACCGAGAGGTAGGTGAACAGAACAATCGCCACGACGGCGGGGATGATGATCAGCAGCTCGTTGAGCTGGCCGAGGCCGAAGCCAGCCAACACACAGACAGCAGCGATCACTGCAAAGCAGATGCCCAGGGCAATCCAGCGCAGGAACACGCGTCCGGCTGCCCTCCCGTCCCAGCGAATGAAATCGGAGAATTCAGGTTTGCGACCCTCGAGCGCGATCCAGGACCCCCGCACCATCCCGGTCACGCCCCAG
>CAZJLQ010000324.1:0-2156 GCA_964546675.1 uncultured Synechococcus sp. | reverse complement strand
TGTTTTCATAAGATATTGCTTTTAGTTCTTTTTTTTCATCAATGCCTGATTTTTTCTACCTGCTAGCTTTTTTATATTAGATCCTCATTCGTCGAAACTTTAAAGACTCACAAGAGGCATCACAGGCTCCGACATCTCTTTTTTCTCACCACTAATTAATTCAGAAAGATCGGTTTCTTGATAGAAAAGTTCAATATCTTCTCTATATCTTCTTTGAACAAGTCGAGTTACTTCCATGTCAGAATAGTATTTTTTTAGATCACTATGATTGTTACCACGTCTCACATTTTTTTCAGGGATGTTATTGAGAACAGGTAGTCCCTCCTTTTTCATCCATCTTTGAAGAGCTTGCCAATGCTCATGAATATGCTCTATTTGACCAACAAATGATGGGATCACCCTTCCGTTCAGACTGAGAATTTTTGACTGAGGCATTAGATGCACGTCTAGATCCTCATCAGGTGTATCAATAATGCATCCAACGAAATCTATAAATGGCATATTATGAGTAAGTCCCATCTCTTTCATTGGTTTTGTGACGTCGTCTAGTTCTAATACCTTGTTGTTATATGCAGAAACAAGCCGATCAAAAGGATTTCGCACAAAACTAAAGCAGAAATGCGTCCCTCTTTTTGACATAGCTTGCTCAGGGGAGATTAATGTTGTTTCTCCATGGGTCGATTGAGTCCAGAAAGCATCACTGGTGGATCTTATCCCTTGCTCTGGAGCTTGTTGAAGTAGCTCCGATAATGTTGCCTTAATCGACGTGTTTGCAACCTTCGGCACACGACCATAGATCAGTGGTAACTGGTGGAATAAGATGAAATGCTCTGTTTTACTCATGATTGAGGTGTGTCTCCATCACCAGCGCTTTGATTGAGATCATAGATCGGTGAGTTGCTAATCATTGGCAAAGTCCCACGTATCGTGTGGGCAACCCATATAGCTGAGCATTTGTTCTGCATCTGGTTTGATAGCTTCCAAAATCTTCATTTTTATATGAGGTTCTAGCGTTGGTCTGTCGACTAATTCTCTCCCTTTCGAGCCGGCAGTATTACGTTTAGGCAACTTACCATGTCGTAAAATCTTCCTTGTTTCCTTTTTAATTTCTAAAAATTCAAAAAGATTTAGCAATGTTTTTTTTGGATTACCTGTCAACTCTTCATAAGTCATGCAATAAATCATCTCTCTTGGGAAGACATCTAGATAGCGCTTTAATTGCTGAAAATACAATGATGATCCTAAAATATGGTTTTTAAGAAGGCGAGACTTCAAGATTTGATTCAACTCAGGGCAGTCTTGATGCCTACCCCTGTAATGTCGCCAATGAGAAATCAAGCGTTCTAAAGGATTTCGCACCAAATAAATTAATTTTATATCGCCCAAATGATATTTAATCAACTCGGGTGTATATCGAAAGCATCTATTGGTTGATGTATACATCGTACTCGCTTCTCCTCGCAACGGCATATCTTTACCCTTTTCAAAAAACTTTGCATACCATGACCAGCCCCTTACATAGTTTCTACCAAAAAATTTTGGTTCTTTAGCACTACTAAAATGTATTTGACTATGCTTTCTTAAAATGGCAGCCAAACTAGTTGTCGCGGATTTAGCTGCACCGATGACAATAAAATTAGGCAAATACTCCTTATGTCGATTCGCCAAGTGATCATGCTTTCCTGACAAGCTTTGGTGAATTAGTCTATCAAGCCTTGTTGGAAAATAAATAGGCATATCACTTTAAGATTGATCGATTCTATCAACCTTGCCTTGTTTTAAATATCGGTGTATTTGCTGTGGGCGGATTGAATTCAGCGGCTTATTTTCAATAAGATCATCAATAGAGACTTCAGGATAGAATATTCTGATATCATCTCCATAGACATTCACTACTTTGTCGATTAAATTATTTGAATTGAAGTACTCGCGAAGGCTTTTTTTCTCCGTTCTTCTAGAGTTTTTATGTGGAAGCATTTTGCGTATCTTTATATCATGACTGTTCATTCTCTTCCGGAGGTAAGTCCAGTGTAGGTTTATTTCTTCCATACGTCCTACGAATTTAGGGACTAATTTACTGCCAGCGCATAGTATTTCTGACTGTGGCATGATATGCACATCAAATTCTTCAAATTTATTGTCAGCTATAATGTTGA
>CAZJLQ010000323.1:0-2174 GCA_964546675.1 uncultured Synechococcus sp. | reverse complement strand
CATCCCGGATCACACCATCGATATCAAACAGCAGAACAGTGAAATTCAGCGGTCAAGACGGAACGAGCGGCTGGTAGGTTAGTTGTTTGAATTGTTGCTTTGAGCGCTGACACCATGACGGTCTCCGAAGGCGCTGCCACCACCGAACAAGAGGTCGCAACGGCGGCCGAAGAGGCCAACACGGCAGCTGAATCTGAGAAGGAGCAGGCGGGAGATAAGGAGCCTGCTGCATCCAGTGAAGGAGAGGCTGAAGGCCGTCCGGTGCTGCGCGGTGGGGCAGCCGCTCTGGCGTCGGCCACGATCGATGCCGATGGCGTTCCCTCCGGCTATACCCCCAAGGCTGATGAGGGTCGGTTCCTGCTGAAAATTCTCTGGCTGCCCGACAATGTTGCTCTGGCAGTTGATCAGATTGTTGGTGGTGGGCCAAGTCCGCTAACGGCTTATTTCTTCTGGCCCCGTGAAGATGCCTGGGAAACCCTTAAAACCGAACTGGAGGGCAAGAGCTGGATCACAGATAACGAGCGTGTCGAGGTCCTGAATAAAGCCACTGAAGTGATCAATTATTGGCAAGAGGAAGGTAAGGGCAAGAGCCTCGATGACGCGAAAGCTAAATTCCCAGACGTCACCTTCTGCGGTACCGCATGATGCCAGTGTTTCGCTGAAAGCCAATAACTTTTTCAAAAGACTCTCTAGAAATAGAGGGTCTTTTTTGTGCCTTGATTTTTTTGCCTTGACTCAATAGATGAAGCACGCCAATTCAATCATCATTTCAAACCAGGCAGAGGTTATTTGCTCTGATCTTGTCTTCAGTCTCGCCCCAACTGTTGGTAATGGAACTCAGGCATAACGGTGTATGCCCTTGATCCCAAAGCAGCTGTCCTCCACTGAAGTGGCTCAGGATTCAGTTGGCATCCCCGCAAGCGACGCCTGAGCGGGTTCCAAACCAGAGACAAAAAAACCGAAGGACCAGCCTTCGGTTCATGAAAGATCTTGCTCGATCAAATAGATCGAAGCTCAGTCAGATGTTTTGCTGGCTTGCATACGGGCACGAGCAACATTCAGCAGCTGTTGGGCTTTGACCTTTTCAGGAGACGCGGGCTGACCTTCCATATTGGCCACAGCCGAACTGGCTTGTTGAAACTCAGTTTCAGCCGATCCACGGTCGATCGCCGTGCCAAGTTCTGCGTTGTTCACCAAAACAGTGACTTCGTCGGAGTCGACCTCTGCGAAACCGCCCATCAAGGCGATGGAGTTCCAGCCGCCATCCGCACGAACGCGCAGAACACCAACGTCAATGGCTGTCAGCAGAGAGATATGGCCTGGAAGAACTCCGAGCTGGCCGGTCGTGCTAGGCAGAATTACTTCATCGGCGCTGCCATCAAAGACGTTCTTATCGGGTGCGAGAACGCGCAGGGTGAGGGACATGAAGCTTGGCTCGTTAGTGAGAAATGAATGGCTAATAACAAGTGGAAGTGGGAGTGCACGCACTCCCCTTCAGCATCACTTGGATTCAGCAGCGATCTTCTCAGCCTTTGCCTTGACTTCGTCGATGTTCCCAACCAGATAGAACGCCTGTTCGGGCAAATGGTCGAGTTCGCCAGAAAGAATCTGAGTGAAACCGGTGATTGTTTCTTCCAGCTTCACGTACTTACCGGACATGCCGGTGAAGATTTCAGCAACAAAGAAGGGCTGGGAGAGAAACTTTTCAA
Organism: uncultured Synechococcus sp.; assembly: GCA_964546675.1. Lineage (GTDB taxonomy): Bacteria > Cyanobacteriota > Cyanobacteriia > PCC-6307 > Cyanobiaceae > Parasynechococcus. The sequence continues at coordinate 465 of CAZJLQ010000323.1, read as the reverse complement.
CTTTGCGGGCACGATCCACAGTCTGACGATCCTCTTCAGAAAGTTCGTCCAAACCAAGAATCGCAATGATGTCCTGGAGTTCCTTATAGCGCTGCAGGGTGGACTGCACAGCCCGGGCCACCTTGTAATGCTCGTCACCAACAACCGAAGGCTGAAGCATGGTGCTGGTGGAGTCGAGGGGGTCGACTGCCGGGTAGATGCCCTTTGAAGCCAGGGCACGGTTCAGAACCGTGGTGGCGTCCAGGTGAGCAAATGTGGTGGCGGGAGCCGGATCCGTCAGGTCGTCAGCGGGAACATAGACAGCCTGAATGGATGTAATGGATCCCTCAAGTGTTGAAGCAACACGTTCCTGCAGGGCTCCAACATCAGTACCGAGGGTGGGCTGGTAACCCACAGCAGAAGGCATACGACCGAGCAGTGCGGACACCTCCGACCCGGCCTGAACGAAGCGGAAAATGTTGTCGA
>CAZJLQ010000322.1:0-2182 GCA_964546675.1 uncultured Synechococcus sp. | reverse complement strand
AGACAAGAAAACGCTGCAACCTGCCTTCCCGCTGCATGGCCTGAAAAGCGAGGAGCGCACCCAGCGTTTTGCCGGCACCGGGTCCAGCGAACACGAGCAGGTCCTGGCTCGCGATGTTGTCACCATCAAGTCGACGGCGTAGCAGCTGAATCAGATGCTGCTGCCATTGCCGTGGTCGGATCACCGTTGCCGGAGACCGATCCTCCAGATCAAAACTGAATAACGAGATGGCGGCTGTGGGGAAGATGAGTCTTTTTAACCATTCCGAACCTGCCTGGCATCTTTAGCTTCCGGCCAACAGCGTTTGTTCCGGCATCGTCCCGGCGTCAGCCATGGCCCAGCGCCCACCATCATCCGAATCGCTTGATTATTGGCGTCGATGGCTGGATCGCTGCTGGAACGATGAGTGCGACATCGATCCATTGATTCTGCGGACCCGCCTGCTGCGCCGCTGGGGACGGTGGCGGCAGGCCCGTTGTGTGGAGCAGGAGCTGCTCCCAATCATTTGAAGGCTTGCTTCAGAGCGCTTCGGCGTGATTCACCACAAGCCGCTCCACATCTTCAAGCGCGTCTTCTGAGGCCCTGCGGGCTGCTTGAAAATCTCCTTTTGCGGGTTCCAGCAGGTGTTCGGCAAGGCGATCGAGTAGCTCCTGTCGCCGTTCTGCCAGCATCGCCACGATTTCAGTTTCCACAAGCGTTTTGACCGCCTGGTTGCGCAGGTCATCCTCCTCCGCCTCGGCGAAGGTTCCCTGCACAAGCTCCTGGATGAACAGGCGATGAACCTCGCTGCTGCGCAGGAAGCTTTCCGTGGCGTTGATGATTCCGTCCACCAGGGTTCGGTCGGGTTCGGATTCACGCTCGTTCAGCTTGAATTCCCAGTCGAGATGACGGCGCTGCCAGCCCGAGGCATGCAGGCTTGGCATCACGCTCTGGGAAAAGCTGTCGACGGAGATTTCGTAGATCCGCTCCGCCAGACGCTCGCACCAGTCCCTGCCATGTTCATTCAGGGTTGTCTGCATGTGCTGACGGTCTACGGAATGACCTCCGTGATGACTGTGGCAAACGCCATCCGGGCATTCGATTGCGCTGAGACCCATGGGGAACAATCAATATGATTCTCCCCTAGCCAGAGATGCTGGCAGCGCCGTTGGTTCTTCAGAAAACCTGCGGATATTTCAGAGGTTGACCCCGTAACCTTTCGTGGGTCGGTGGATGTGCACGCCTTGCCCAGACTTCTGATACCGGTTGAGACAGCTCCGGGTGAAACACGGGTCGCGGCGACGCCCGACACGGTTAAAAAATTCATTTCCCTCGGTTGCGATGTGACCGTGGAGCGGGGGGCTGGTTCCGCCTCCGGCTATCTGGATGATTCGTATGGAGCCAATGGAGCCGAGCTGGCCGATCCAGGCGATGGAGCTGCCTGGTCTGCCGCAGATGCACTGCTATGCGTTCAGAGTCCGTCTGAGGTGAGCCTGGGACGTCTTCGCCAGGGTGCACTTGTGGTTGGTCTGCTCGCGCCTTATGACAACGCAGACCTCACGGCCAATCTCAAGCGCAGTGGCCTTTCGGCCATGGCCCTGGAGCTTCTGCCCAGGATTAGTCGAGCCCAATCTGCGGATGCTCTTTCGTCGCAGGCCAACATCGCTGGATACAAATCCGTGCTGCTGGCTTCGGCCGCCCTGGACCGCTACTTCCCCATGCTGATGACAGCAGCGGGAACCGTTCAACCGGCAAGGGTGGTGATCCTCGGGGCCGGCGTGGCCGGTCTGCAGGCGGTGGCCACCGCACGCCGACTGGGTGCCGTGGTTTATGTGAGCGATATTCGTCCTGCCGTGAAGGAGCAGGTGGAGTCTCTCGGTGGACGGTTCATCGAACCCCCCGAAATGGAGGACAAACCTGCTGAATCCGGTGGATATGCCAAGCAGGCCTCGGATGCTTTTCTGGCCGCGCAGCGTCAGCAGTTGTCCGATCAGCTGGCCGAAGCAGATGTGGCCATCTGTACCGCCCAGGTCCCTGGTCGTCAGGCTCCGCGTTTGATCAGTGAAGACATGCTGGATCGCATGCGGCCTGGTGCTGTTGTGGTTGACCTGGCCGTGGCCCAAGGCGGCAACTGCGCCGGCACTGTTCCAGGCCAGACCGTGGACAGGAAGGGCGTGAAGCTCATTGGTGGCAATGATCTGCC
>CAZJLQ010000321.1:0-2184 GCA_964546675.1 uncultured Synechococcus sp. | reverse complement strand
TTCAGCGGTAATCGCCGCGATATCCGCCACCGCCGCCACCACCACCCCGGGGACCACCAGAGCGTTCACGGGGAGTGGCTTTACTGACACGAATCATCCGTCCCATCCACTCGACGTCCTGCAGGTCGTCGATTGCTTTTTGCTCGTCTTCGTCGCTCTCCATCTCCACGAAAGCGAAGCCACGCTTGCGACCCGTTTCCCGATCAAGGGGAAGACTGCAATTCTTGACCTGGCCGTACTCACTGAAGAGATCGAACAAATGCTCCTGCTCGGCCTGGAACGAGAGATTGCCGATGTAAATGGTCATTGAACGTGGAACCGTTGGAAGCGCTCAGTCGCGTGAGCCGGTTCCGAGAAGGTTCGGAAAGGCCAAATGATCCGGACTTGAACCCACCGACGATACAGGGCAACGGCACGTTTCAACACAAAAAGCGGAAGGGAATTGGAAGGTCTTTCCCGAGCCGAAGAGATCTCGCTCATTGTCAGGAGATCCTGACGAGCCGGAGGCGAATGGAATCCCTAAATCTGAGCACCCTGCACTGGGCCGACGACGGCGAACTGATCGCCGGTGATCGGCTCATTCTGCTGAATTCCCTCGTTCAGCAAAGCATCCCAGAAGTTCAGATCGAGCTGATCAAAGCGGTTGAGTGCCTCAGCGTTCAACAGCTGGACGTGACCGCCCTGGTAAGCGAGTCCTGACAAAGGGCCATCGCCGCTGCGGCCCTGATCAGTAGCCGTAGCGGCGTGCCGCCTCCTGCTTGCAGCTGGTCTGAGCCGTATCAAAGCCAGCCCCTTCACCCAACTGATCAAGGAAGCAGCCGCAGGTGAATTCACCCATCCCGGGTGGCGGCGTCTCCCCGGCGTCGTTCATGGCCGTCGTGAACGCCACCATGCACATCTTGCGGATCAGATTCTGGTCACCGCCTGCCAGGGCCGGACCGCTCACGACCCCCAGCAGAACGGCCAAAAGAATGGGCATCAAGAGGCCTGACTGATCTGCAGCTCCCGGTTCATCACGCGGAGACGCCGCAGGTTGTTGAACACATCCTCAGGCATGCCCTTCGGCAGATCGACAAGGCTGTGGTGATCGAAGATCTGGATCCGTCCGATCGAACGGCCCTGCAATCCTGTTTCGCCAGCGATCGCCCCCACCAGGTTGCCGGGCTTGACCCGGTCGCGGTGGCCGACTTCGACGCGGTAGCGCTGCATGTTGTCTTCGGGAGGCCGGCTGGGGCGCTCGCCACGGCGACGGCCGTCGCCACGGTCCCGCTCACGGCGCCGACCGCCAGCTGCTGCCTGTTGAATCCACTCCTCATCCCCCTGGCAGAGGAAGGGCGCCGGGCCGATCGCAAGGCTGAGCGCTGCCAACGCCAGCTGCTCAGCGGGCACCTCAAGTTCGGTGCCGATGCGCTGGATCAGCTCCTGAAGCAGAGCGGTCTCTTCCTCACTGTCGCGGTTGTTGCGGGCTGCATCGCTGAGCCTTGAACGCAGCCGGTCGAGCCGACCCTGATTGATCGCGGCATTGCCGGGAATCTCCATCGGCTCAATCGGCTGGCCGGTCGCCCGCTCCATGTTGCTGATGAAGCGCCGTTCGCGAGGCGTGACGAACAGCACGGCCTCGCCACTTCGGCCGGCCCGTCCGGTTCTGCCGATGCGATGCACGTAAGCCTCGCTGTCGAACGGCATGTCGTAGTTGATCACCATGCCGATGCGATCCACATCCAGACCACGGGCCGCCACATCGGTGGCCACAAGGATGTCGACGGAACCGCTGCGAAGCCGCTCCACGGTGCGCTCCCGCTGGTTCTGAGGCACATCTCCGTTGAGAACAGCCACCTGATGGCCGCAGGCCTCAAGCGTTTCGGCAACGGTGAGGGTGATCGCCTTCGTGCGAGCAAAAATGATCACGCCTTCGCTTCCACAGGCGTCGAGAACGCGCCTGAGCGCCTCGAGCTTGTGACTCATCGGCACCGTGATCGAGCGTTGGCGGATGCGTTTGCCTTCCCGATCCTTCGTCTGGATCGTCACCTCGGCTGGATCGTTCAGGTAGCGCTTCGAGAGGCGGCGGATCTCCGGCGGCATCGTCGCCGAGAACAGCACCACCTGACGCTCCTCCGGCAACTGCTCGAGGATCCACTCCACGTCGTCGATGAAGCCCATCCGGAGCATTTCATCGGCTTCATC
>CAZJLQ010000320.1:0-2189 GCA_964546675.1 uncultured Synechococcus sp. | reverse complement strand
GCTTTGTAAGAGTTGCCGCGTTGTTTTAAAGGCTATAGGTGAAGGGGAATTGACTAAATTTTGACTGGCAATGTATCATTGCCATTGAGCACGATGTTGGGCTGTGCAAGGGGATATTTTTCTTTCTATGTATTATTTTTTGTTGTCCCAGATGGAGTTAAAACCCCTTCGCGGATTGTCGTTGTGACGACAATGAAACGTTGGCGGGTTGTTGTGATGTTCGACGTCGATTGGTTTGATTGGGGCTGGAAGGCGGATTGGGCTGGCCAGGAACAGCCATCACGTTGAAGGCGATAGACCAGCGTTCTCCCTCCCCGCGGTAGGGCATCACGGAATGGGGCTGCCAAGCAGGAAAAACGAAGTATTCGCCTGGAACTGGCAGCACATATTCCGCCATCCCCATCCGAAATGACTGCAAATGCCACTCCTCCGGCCCATGAAAACAAAGCTGGCCATCGAAACTTGTTGCCTTGATCTGAGGGGGGACTTTTAAAAAAATCACCCCAGAAAAGCTGCCTCCGTGGGTGTGCATCGGGTTGTAATCCCCAGCACGCTGACAGTTCAACCAAAGGTCAATCATCTGAAGGTGATAGCGGCCTTCCACCCATGGCCCCCGTCCTTGAGGTGGCTGTCGATCAACGACATGACGAATCCAGCGGTGGCAAGCCGGTAGCAGATGATCGGTGCACAGGGTGTCAATGCCCGGTTGATCGCGCCTGAGTTCACGCTGCTCACTGAGCTGGCCTGCCAATTTGCTTGAGGCATCGGGATGATCTGCAGGTCGATGCAACACGCCCCCAGCCAGGTTGAGCAGGGCATCAAGAAGCGGGCTTGGAAGCGTTCCCTTCAGGATCGATCGGGGGAAGAGATCGAGAACGTCCATGGGCCGTCTGCACTGCAACTCATCGTGCCAGCACCAAAGTGGGTACGCCGTTCATGCCGATCGTCATGGTGCCCCGGGTGCTGTTGCTCATAGGCCTGCTCTGCACAGGATGCGCATCACATGGGGAACCCACACGACGCGTTTCCGTGCGATCTGAACCGAAGCTTGTTCAGGTGCGGGAACGTTCGTCCCTGCCCGCAGCCGTTGCAGAGGCAGCGAAACCAGAAGACTATGGGGGCTCTCTTTCCACATTGCGCTTAACGGCGCGGCGTACGTCGGAGCAAGACAGAGCCGGAAACCGTCTTTGGAAACTGGAACTCCATGGGGAGGAAGAGCTTCTCGTCAGTTGGGATGCAGTAAGCGGTCATGCAGCACGTCAGGACGTGGATCGGTTCTGGACTCCGGGCAATGCATCCCCATTGCCTCCGGGTGTTTACAGCCTGGGCCAACCGGAACCCTGGGGTGATGATCTCTGGTTTGATCTCTTTCCACGGTTTTCAACCAGCCGAAGCGCTCTTGGGATCCATCGCTGCTATCCCGGCACTGGCTGCCTTTGCATTCCCAACCGTGATGCCATTGAGGCCCTAGCGGCATGGGTGAGGGAATCTGGATTGAATGAACTCACGGTGCTGAATTGAGTTCAGGTCAGGTCAGGTCGGTGCATCGTGAAGTTGTCTTGAAAACGCTCACAAGCACTTGCGTTTCTTGGCGCTGTCCGATCGCTGCGTGCCCCCTTGTTCTCTCTCCGAGATGAAGCTTGGTTGCTCAGTCGATGAACCCTGGCTTGTGGATGAGATTGATGGTCTGAATCGTTGGAGGGCGTGCGTCTCGGCATGAGGGGTCTGGAAGAAGGTTCGACGTCGCGCTGGTTTGGCCTTGATTCATGGGCTTGGCTCCGCTGAAAAAGTGCGGATTGGTTTGCCGCTAAAGATCTCACCTGATTTTCACAGAAGATCCAGCCGATTCTCACCGCAGCGGAATACCGATTTTCACCTGGTAATCAGCGATCTTGATGATGTCGAGAGGTCAATCATGACGACTTTATTGAAATCTGAAATCAACCAAACAGCCCACAATGATGAACAGGTTTTGCATGACAATGAAAAGCCGGAACCCGTCCATGATGAGTTGCGTTTTTACGGCGGACTGTTCATGATTCTTGTTTGGTTGGTTTTGTGAGACCATTGTCTCAACTTTCTTTGGAGATTGATCTAGGACTGGTGAATCATTCCTGGTGTACAGCGATAAGTCTTCTCTTTAAAGACGTGATTTGAACAGTCTGATTTGGAATTAAACCGACTGGTTT
>CAZJLQ010000319.1:0-2197 GCA_964546675.1 uncultured Synechococcus sp. | reverse complement strand
CTGAGGGGTGTATCTGATGGATCGGGTTGTGGTTCCGGGTTTGGGGTTGGTCCCGGATCAGGTGCCGGAGTGGGGGCAGGTTCACGGACGGGTGTGGGGCGTTTGTCGTCCGGACTGGCGCCCGTTGGATCACTCAGGGTGACCATGCTCTGGAAGTAGTCGATCACCACCGCATCGGGGACCGCCAACGCAGGCCATTGCGGCCAATCGAAGGTGTCGTTCATGAAGGGCTGGCTCTGGTCATGGCTCAGCACCGTGAGGTGGTTGATGTCATGGGCAATGGCGCCCCCCTCGATCTCCAGCCAGCCATGGGCGCGGGAATGCATCCAGCCGCCGTGGTGGGGCTCCATCTTCAGCGTGTTGATGAACGCCTCCAGCCCACCGGTCGTCTCCAGATGCTCGATGAACCCAGGGCGATCCACACGTCGGGCCAGTGCCAGTACGTCTTCGCTACCGCCGAGTCGTGCGGTGCGCTGCAGCTCAGCGATCAGCTGTGGCTCGTAAGCCCGATCAGCGATCCAGCCCACCTTGGCGCCCTGCATCGCGTACCAGAGCCCAACGCCGGAGGTGTCCTGGCCCCAGGCGCTGGTGTTGTTGGTTAGCCCTTCCGCGAACGCCCAGCGCCCGACCATGTCGAGTTCAACCGGATCAAGCCCCAGAAATCTCCGCAGGTTGTTGTAGGCCTCGAGCGCTTCTGTGGTGATCGGCGTTCGCCCGCCCATCAACCCGTCGTGGGAGGTGTGGGCACTGCCACCGAGCGAGCCGAATGCGGTGATCGGCACATAGGAGCCGGTCATGACCTTGGGGACGATGTCAGCCAAGCGTCCGGGATACGTTGGCTTTGACTCAATCCTTCAGCTGACGTGTTTCCGGCTGGGTGGCCAGGAACAGGCGAAAAACCTGTTAACAATTGCCAGCATTTCCTGACAAAAACCCGCAAGGTTTGTGCGGACAGTGGTGATTGTGGCTACCAAACTCAGGAATAGCTGGACTTTTCAGCGGATCTGACTTTGATGGTGCATCACCTGCGATTGCTTCCATGGTCATCCGGGTCCGTTGTCGCCGTTCTTGGGTTTCCGCTTTGATGCGCTCGCTGCGCAACGAAGTGATGCCGCTTCCAATCCGCAGGCACCTGATTGTTGTGGATCAACCGAAGGTTGTTGAACTTCACCCGCAGGTGGATCTGAGAAGGGTGGCTTGATTCAGGAACCGGCCAGCAGCCCCTGTTTCAGCCCTGCGACAGCCGCAGCCGTGCGACTGCGCACATTCAGCTTTCGCATCACCGATTGCACATGATCACGAACCGTGGTGGGTGCAAGGAAGAGTTGCGTCGCCACTTCGCGATTGCTCATTCCATCGGCGACAAGTTTCAGAACTTCCAATTCCCGTTCGCTCAACGTGTCACGGCCATCGTCTCGGGACGTTTTTGATTGGCTGAGTTCTGGGTCGATGAAGCGTTGATGCCGATTGACGGCGCGGAGTGCTTCGACCAAGACGCAAGTCGGTCCTCCGATGTTGTGATCAAGCACCACGCCGGAGAGCGAGGAACTCGCCAGGGCAACAGGACTGAGAGCGTGGTTGTGGGTGAGGATCAAGATGGCGCGGTGATCGAGAGGCGATTCCGCCAATGCCTCAATCAGATCGAGGCCTGAGCCATCGACAAGATGCTCAGTGACGAAGACGACAGAAGGGTGTTGATTCTGCTGAAGGTGGACGCGTACGGCTTCCCCTGAGGTGCTGATCAACCCTGGATAAGCGCAATTGAGCGTGGTGAGTTCATTCACCGCTTCCAGGGCCACCAGTTTTGGATAGACGCAACTAATCACCGATCGATGGTGAATCAGCAGTCCCAGTTCCTCGAGAAAGTCCTTGAAGGGCATGACAGCGGCAACCCTCTTCAAAACTAGGTGGGCAATCTCGGGCAGGCGTCCACCAAGGTGCGGCTGATTGCCGCTTTGGGATGGTCGAACAGGGCATCTCCCGGTCCCTCCTCCACGATTCTGCCCTTGTCCAGAACGATGACGCGGTGACAGAAGCCGCTGGCGACGGAGAGGTCATGGGTCACGAAGATGATCGCCAAGCCCAGGTCCTGTTGGAGCTCGCGGAGAAGAGTCAGCACATCGGCTTGAACTTCAGCATCGAGCATGCTGACGCTCTCATCGCAGATCAGCACATCAGGCTTGAGGGCGAGGGCCCG
>CAZJLQ010000318.1:0-2222 GCA_964546675.1 uncultured Synechococcus sp. | reverse complement strand
ATGACTCTCCGACTCGATTCCCTCAAAGCCAACAAGGGTGCTCGTCGCCGCAAACTGCGCAAGGGTCGTGGCATCGCCGCGGGCCAGGGCGCCAGCTGTGGTTTCGGCATGCGTGGCCAAAAGTCTCGTTCTGGCCGTCCCACCCGTCCAGGCTTTGAGGGTGGACAAATGCCTCTGTATCGCAGAGTGCCGAAACTGAAGCACTTTCCTCTGGTGAACCCCAAGCAGTTCACCGTGCTGAATGTTTCAGCCCTCAACGCTCTCAAGGACGGCAGCACCGCCAACCTCGACTCCCTGGTCAAGGACGGCATCGTTACCAATCCCAAGCACCCCATGAAAATGCTTGGCAATGGTGAACTCACCGCTAAGAACCTCACGGTTCAGGCTGCGGCGTTCACTGCTTCAGCCCGTACCAAGATCGAAGCTGCCGGCGGCACCTGCGAAATCCTGAACTGAATACCGCGGGGCTGCCCGCGGTCAGCTCTAAGGTCTGAGCCGCCCCTGGACTGACGTCTGAGGGCGGCTTCGCTGCATCAAGCCCACCCAAGTCTTTCAGCCATGCTTCTGAGTCGGGGACGCAACCCCAATGCCGCCGAAGTGATCACTCAGATGATCACCAATTCAGGGCTGCGCAACCGGGTGCTCACCACCCTTGGACTGCTCATGCTTGTCAGGCTCGGGATCTTCATCCCGATCCCAGGGATCGATGGTGATGCCTTTGCGTCCTTTATCGACAAAGGCGGGAATCTGATCGGTTTCCTTGACATCTTCACCGGAGGCGGACTCTCACGACTTGGGATCTTTGCGCTCGGCATCCTCCCTTTCATCAATGCCTCGATCATCCTGCAGCTGTTAACAGCTGCCCTTCCTCAGCTGGAGGACCTGCAGAAGAACGAGGGGGAGGCCGGCCGGCGCAAGATCGCGCAGATCACGCGTTATGTGGCGCTGGGATGGGGTCTGGTTCAAAGCATCGTCTTTGCCATGATTCTGCGCCAGTTCGCGGTTGAGGGCCTCAGCGAACCGGTGTTTGTGATCCAGACCTCCCTCGCGCTGGTGACCGGTTCAATGGTGGTGATGTGGTTAAGCGAGGTGATCACTGAACGCGGGATCGGGCAGGGCGCCTCTCTCGTCATCTTTTTGAACATCGTTGCAACGTTGCCGAATGCCCTGAGTTCGACCATCGATCAGGCGCAAACCGCCAAAGAGCGCAGTGAGGTGATTGGAATCATCGTTCTGCTTCTTGTGTTCCTGGTCACCATCGTTGGCATCATTTTCGTTCAGGAAGGAGCCAGGCGGCTCCCGATCGTCAGCGCAAAACGTCAAGTGGGCGGATCAAGTGTGTTGCCAACCCGCCAGAGTTATCTGCCCCTGAAATTGAATGCTGGGGGCGTGATGCCGATCATCTTCGCTTCGGCACTGATCTTTCTCCCGATCACCATTGCGAATTTCACGCAGAATGCCGACCTGATCAGATTGGCCAGTTCGCTGAGGCCAGGCAGCTGGGCCTACGCACTTCTCTTTTTCGGGCTGATTCTGGGCTTTTCCTACTTCTATGCCTCATTGACGGTGAACCCGGCGGACATCGCGACAAACCTCAAGCGCGGGGGGGTCGCGATCCCTGGTGTCAGACCCGGAAGTGCAACGGCGACTTACCTCTCCGGCGTTCAGAACCGCCTCACCTTGCTCGGCGGTCTGTTTCTTGGCTCTGTCGCCATCATTCCTTCTGCCGTCGAGCGGGCCACCAACGTGCAGACCTTCCAGGGGCTTGGGGCCACGTCTCTTCTCATCCTTGTTGGCGTCGCCATTGACACCGCCAAGCAGGTGCAGACCTATGTGATCTCTCAACGATACGAAGGGCTCGTGCGCCAGTGATCCAGAGCTCATTCCTCCTTCTTCACCGAACCCAATTCACGACAAAGCGATGAAAACCCGTCTGCTTTTCCTTGGTCCACCCGGAGCCGGCAAGGGCACCCAGGCCACGCGCCTCTGTGAGACCAACGGCATGAAACACCTCTCCACAGGAGATCTTCTTCGCGCTGAAGTGGCAGCTGGCACGGCCCTCGGCCAAGAAGCTGAAGCCGTGATGAATCGCGGTGAATTGGTGAGCGACTCCCTCGTGCTGGCGATTGTCGAAAACCAGATGAAATCCTTCTCAGACGCGGGCTGGCTCCTGGATGGCTTTCCCCGAACTGTGCCCCAGGCAGAGGCTCTCGAGCCATTAC
>CAZJLQ010000317.1:0-2232 GCA_964546675.1 uncultured Synechococcus sp. | reverse complement strand
ATCGTTGAGCCAGCTGTCGCAGAGTGCTCCGTAACACCAGTCAGGCACACGATCCGTGGCTGCGTCGTAGGCAAACAGATAATCGAGGCTGGCGCCCATTTCGAACGCTCCCTTGTAGCCGTGCTGTTGCATTCCATTGATCCAACGCGGGTTGAGCAGCCTGCTTCGCATCACCTTGTCGAGCTCCTTCTCAAGGCGATGCAGGCGCGGTCGCTCACGCCTGGAATGATCACCAAACCAGAGGGCGGGTTTCGATCCTGAACTCTTTTCAACTGCCGCAGAAAGGCCGCCCTGGAATTGGTAGTAGTCGTCGGAATCGAGCAGATCGTGTTCGCGGTTGTCCTGGTTGTGCAGGACGATTTGCACCGGTTTGAGCGCCGCTTCAAGCCCCTGGCGGTCGGGTTTCGGCTCCGCCTCGCCGTCATAACGCCAGGCGCTCCAGCACAGGAAAGCTTCACCCAGATCATCCCGGCTTTCCCAGCTACCACTGTCGATCAACGCCTGCAGGCCGGCGCCATAGGCCCCAGGGGCGGATCCAAAAATTCTGCCCTGGGGCCCCTTCTCACGGGTGAGTGCGGCCAGAGGATTGAGGGAAGCATCCTCTGGTTGTGCCGCCACCCGCTGTTGCGCCTGATCCACCCAGCCCACCAACTGAGGGAAGGCATCGCGAAACAATCCGGAAATGCGCAGCACTACATCCACCCGAGGCCGGCCCAGCAGGCGCAGGGGGATGACCTCGAGATCCACCATTCGCCGCGTCGGGCCATCCCAGACCGGACGAACGCCCATCAGGGCGAGCAGCTGGGCAATGTCTTCGCCGCCGTTGCGCATCGTTGCGGTACCCCAAACCGAAAGCGCAAGGTGTCGCAGTGGTTCTCCCTCCTCCAGCAGATGAAGATCGAGCAACTGCTCCGCGGAACGGCGGCCTAGATCCCAGGCGGCTTCGGTTGGTAAGCCCCGCAAGTCGACCGAATAGAAATTGCGCCCTGTGGGCAGCACATCCGGTCGGCCCCGGCTTGGTGCTCCAGATGGACCTGCGGGAAGCCGACCAGCGGCGGCCACCTTGAGAAATCCTTGGCGTTCGGCTTCAGCGCATTGCCTCAGCGCCGGCCAGAGCTCCTGCTGAAGTTTCGTTAGCGATGGATCCAGCGGTGCTTGCTGGATCCAAACGCCGAGCTTCTGATGCAAGTCGGCTGAGTCCAGATTCGTGTTGAGCAGGGCATCGACCAGATGCAGAGCCTGCTCCTCCAGCCAGGCGGTGCCATCGCCGATCCGGCGGGCCTTTTGGCAGCCCAGTTGATGCAAGCGTTGCTGATCTGCCTGGTTAAGCGGTTCGCCGTCTTCCTGCTGCCAGGGATCGAAGTCAAGCTCGAGCGCTGCGGCCATTGCTTGAGTCAGACCGGGGGTCTCGCCCACCGGTGGCCGGGCCAGCGCGATCAGTAATTCGATTTCCGCTTTGGGTTCTGGCCGTTGGCCCAGACGGTGAAGCCCGGTTCGTATCTGGGCTTCCTTGAGTTCGCAGAGGTAAGTCTCCGCCGCATCAAGGCAGGCCTGGCGCTGCTCTGGGTTGGCATCCAAGCCTTCCAGGTCGGATAGCCCTGGCCAGTTCATCGACTGCAGTGTTTCGAGGATCTGCCGTTCCAGCAGTGCGGATCGCTGGCCACCCAGCTCCCGTGCCTCCACCAGTTCATCCAGCAGTGCCTCCAGGCGCTGCAGCGGTCCATGCAGACCGGCTCGCCCCAGTGGCGGCGTCAGGTGATCGAGGATCACGGCCTGACCTCGGCGTTTCGCCTGGGATCCCTCGCCTGGGTCGTTGACGATGAACGGATAGAGGTGAGGGATCGCCCCCAACGCCAGCTGTGGGCCGCACCCCGAACTCAGCCCCACCCCTTTGCCGGGCAACCATTCCGCGCTGCCATGTTTTCCCACGTGCACCAGCAGCTGCGTGCCATGGATCTCTCGCAGCCAGAGGTATTGGGCGAGGTACCGATGCGGTGGTGGCAGATCGGGCGAATGAAGGTCGGCGATCTGATCGGGGTCGTAGCCCCGGTCGGGCTGAATCAGCACCACCACACGTCCGAAACGCAAGCCATGGATCGGAAAGCCCTTGGGATCGAGATCACAGGCCTGATCGGGAGGTCCCCAGCGGGCTTCGATGCGCGTACGGGCCTGCACCGGAATGGTTGTCCACCAGTGGATGTAGGTGTCGACCGGAAGATGATCCAGCGGCTC
>CAZJLQ010000316.1:0-2237 GCA_964546675.1 uncultured Synechococcus sp. | reverse complement strand
CCAGGCGACCAATCCGTCCAAAGCCGTTGATACCGATGCGCATGACGAGAGCGAGACAGCCCCTTGGCTGCAATCCATCAATTAATTTTGATGGATTCGGTGGAGTCGGGCTTGGGTCATGTGATGCAGCGCACCTTGTCTCGCGAAAAATCGAGCCAGTTGCTGAAAGCTCTTTCGGATCCGATTCGCCTGGATGTGATCACTGCACTGGCCGATGGCGAACGCTGTGTTTGTGACCTAACTCGCGACCTCAAATTGACTCAATCCAGGCTGTCCTTTCATTTGAAAGTGCTCCGGAACGCTGAACTGGTGAATGATCGAAAAAGCGGACGGTGGATCTTCTACCGCCTCAACGCAAACACGATTGGCGAACTTCAGACCTGGATTGGGTCCCTCGCCGTCCATTGCAACAAGGCGGCGCCGACGCAACACTGCGCCGATGGAGCCATGACCACAGAGCCATGAGCGCAGAGTCATCAACATCCCCGCGACGACCCGATGCCATCGCCAGCGAACGACCCGCGCCTGTGGTTTCCGGCGACCCAACGCAATGTGATTCCGCTCGGCGACGTTCTTGCAGAGGAATTGCCGCCTAAGGGTCTCGTGCTCGAGATCGCCAGCGGAAGCGGCGAACACGCGGTGGCTTTCCAACGGCGATTCCCATCACTGTTGTGGCAAACCAGTGACCCCGACCCCATCCACCGCGCCAGTATTGATGGCTGGTCGAAAGCCAGCGGACTCAACGAGCGGATGCCTGCAGCGCTCGATCTCGATGTAAGAGCGCAACCCTGGTCCGCTCCCGCAACACCGGCCGCGATTGTCTGCGTGAACCTGCTGCACATCAGCCCAAGAGATTGCAGTGAATCGCTTGTGCAGGGTGCGTCCAGCCTGCTCGCACCAGGAAGCCCGTTACTGATCTATGGCCCTTTCCGACGGCACGGCGCACACACAAGCCAAAGCAATGCCCAATTCGATGCATCGTTGAAGGCACAAAATTCTCAATGGGGCATCCGGGATCTCGAATGGATCGAGGAACTCGGCGCACAACACCAGATCCCTCTTCAGGCATGCAGACAGATGCCAGCCAACAACCTCACATTGGTGATGCGCAAAGCCTGATTCTTGCCATGGACAAGCATGACCAGCACAATTACCCAACTAGCGTGAACAGCTGGTGAAGCTCCCCCTCAATTGAGGTTTTCAACGTGGCACTACCTCCCATCCTGAGTGACATCCTTCTTGGCGTAGGAGTCGGACTGCTCACTGTCTTCGTTCTCAAAAAAGTCATTCCACGTTTTACACGCAGAAGCAAAAGTGACTTTGATGATTTTGTCGTCAATGCCCTTGGAGACATTGCTTTACCATTAACTATTTTAATTACTCTTTATCTGATTGAAGACAATTTGGGCATCAAAGGTGATGCCCTGGCCGCCTACGACATTGTCTTGAGGCTTGTTGGGCTCTTTATCCTTGTTCGCTTTGTCAATCGCGTCGGAGTGCGCTTCTTTCAAGGCGTGGGTCGGCGCACTGGCGACAACGACTTGAGTCTTCTGATTAAGTCATTAATGCCTTTGTTCCAGGCAGCGGTCTGGGCCATCGGAGCACTGGTGTTCCTCCAGAGCATCGGCGTTAAAATGGCAGTGATCTGGGGCTTGCTCAGCGCTGGTGGCATTGGAATCGGTCTGGCCCTAAAAGAACCAGCCCAGGAGTTGTTTGCCTATCTAATGATCTTGCTGGATAAACCTTTCACAGTAGGTCAATTCATTTCCGTAGGATCAGTTTCAGCAACAGTCGAAAAAATCGGAGTGCGATCAACGCATCTTCGCAGTTTGAGAGGTGAAGCAGTGGTGATGAACAATTCTGCTCTCACAAACACCGCGATCCTTAATTTTGCCGACATGGCACGTCGCAGAATGATTTACAGCATTGGTGTCACCTACGACACAACAGCAGAACAAATGCAAGAGATACCATCCTTAATCGAAGGCATTATCGACAAAGTCGAACACACTGAATTTAACCGATGCCATTTTACCGAATTTGCCGATTCAAGTTTGAATTTTGAGCTTGTCTATTACATCGACACCAGGGATTACACCGTCGCCCTGAATGCCCAGCAAAACATTAATCTCTCAATCATGCGAGCTTTTGCTGAACGCGGCATCGAGTTTGCCTTCCCCAGCCAAACGGTTTATCTGGAGGGATCAACAGCGGCTGGACTGTCTTGAAGAGTGGCA
>CAZJLQ010000315.1:0-2241 GCA_964546675.1 uncultured Synechococcus sp. | reverse complement strand
CGGCTATGGCGGTGGCGGCGGAGGACAGGACGGTGGTGAACGTCGTTCCGGTGCTCGCGGCTGGGAAGATCGCAGCTACGGGGCTCGAGACAGCAATGCTGGTAGCCCTCCCAGTGATGCAGGCGGCGGCGGTTATGACGACGGGCGCAGCCGCCGTCGCCGCGGTTCATCCAGTGGCGGAAATTCTGGTGGAGATGATTACTCCAGCTATGGAGGTGCTGAGGGCTGAAGCCCTCTAGAGGCCAGCGTCCCGCAACTGTCGCTTGGCCTCCTCCAGCACTTCCAAATCAGCTCCCTTGCGTTGGGCTCGTTCTCCGAGTTCCCGGCGCCAATGGCGTGCTCCTTTGACGCCTTCAACGAGCTGAACCAGATGACGGCACAGGTCCCAGAGCCGACCGCCTCTGTTGAGATGTTTTGCAGCGTGGGGGATGAGTCCGTCCACCACGTCTGATGCCAAGACCTGACGTGGACTGTCCCCATAGATCATGGTGTCCACATCCCTCCAACGGAGCGGGTGTGCGTAAGCAGCACGGCCGACCATGGCGCCATCACAACTCTGGAGTGCCTTCAGACAGTCGTCTGTTGTTTCCAGCCCGCCGTTGATTTCGATGACCAGGTGCGGACGCCGTTGTTTGAGAGCAACGACGCGTTCGTGTTGCAGGGGCGGAATCGTGCGGTTCTGCTTGGGATCCAACCCTTCCAACCAGGCTTTGCGGGCATGAACCGCGAAGCGACAGGCACCGGCCTTTGCCACTCGATCCACGAAGGCGGTGAGCAGCTGATCGCTGTCGAGATCATCAATCCCGATCCGATGCTTGACGGTGACAGGCAGTTCACCGCCTGTCGCGGTATGCATTGCCTCCACGCATCGGGCGACGAGATCCGGCTCCGCCATCAGACAGGCGCCGAAATTGCCTGCCTGAACTTTCTGGCTCGGGCATCCAATGTTCAGGTTGATCTCGTCGTACCCCCAGTCCGATGCCATCCGTGCAGCATCGGCAAGCAAGCTTGGATCGTCGCCTCCCACCTGCAAGGCGATCGGATGCTCCACGGCATCGAAATCGAGCAGCTTGTCGCGTCTCCGGCTGTGGTGAAGGGCTTGTGCCACCACCATTTCGCTGTAGAGCAGGGCATGGCGGCTGATCTGACGCATCAGCACTCGGAAGTGCCGGTCCGTGCAGTCGAGCATCGGCGCCACGCTGAAGCGATAAGCAGGTTGGGCGCTTGGATCGACTGTCGTCATCAATCCATTAGAACCGCCGAAGTCCAATCCCATCAGGATCGATGTCCTTGAGTGCTGCCGTTCTCTCCCGTCGTTCCTTGCTTCAGGCTGTAACAACCGCCGTTTGTGGCTCCATCTTGAGTCCTCAGGCTGTTTTGGCTGCGTCCAAGGCCGCTGATTCTGAGTGGGATCTCAGTCCTGAGTCCTGGAAACAACGCCTGACACCTGCTGCCTACAACGTCCTGCGTCAGGAGGGAACTGAGCGCCCTTTCACCAGTCCGTTGAATGATGAAAAGCGCAAAGGCACCTATCACTGTGCAGGCTGCGATCTGGCGTTGTTCTCCTCAGAGGCCAAGTTCGACAGCGGAACCGGCTGGCCCAGTTTCTGGAAGCCGATTGATCGGGCGATTGCGACGAAAGTAGATTTCAAACTGATTATTCCGCGCACGGAATACCACTGCCGGCGCTGCGGAGGCCATCAGGGTCATGTGTTCAATGACGGTCCCCGGCCCACCGGCAAGCGTTACTGCAACAACGGAGTTGCCCTGCGCTTCCAGCCCGCTTGATCTGTTGGTCATCGGTGGCGGTCCTGCCGGTTACATGGCTGCGATTACGGCTGCTGAGCAAGGGGTGGGGCAGGTTCGGGTTATCGAGGGCACGCCAGAGCCTTTGCAGAAAGTGCGCATCAGTGGGGGTGGGCGCTGCAATGTGACCCATGCCTGCTGGGATCCCCGTGAACTGGCAACCCATTACCCCCGAGGCAGCCGCCCCCTGCGTGGTCCATTCAGTCGTTTCGCCTGCGGAGATGCCATCGCCTGGTTCGATGAGCATGGGCTCACACTCGTTGAGGAGCCGGATGGCCGGATGTTTCCGCAGCAGAACAACTCTGAGGCTGTGATTCAGTGTCTGCAGAACGCAGCCAAGGCGTCAGGGGTGCAGCTGCGGACGCGGGCGATGGCGCAACGGGTGAGTTTGCATCCAGAAGGCGGTTTTCAGATTGATGGTCGCGGCCTGGAGAG
>CAZJLQ010000314.1:0-2246 GCA_964546675.1 uncultured Synechococcus sp. | reverse complement strand
GCCTCCGTGAAAGGGAGGTGTCCTAGGCCTCTAGACGATGGGGGCGAGGCCGTGACCCGACAGCTGTCTGTGCTGTTGATCACAAGGCAAAGCTACGGGTCAGCCTCACCCTCCGTCAAGGCGGCCTGTCCCCATTCCTGTCCTTGGCCTTGCCAAATCGGAACAGTGAAATAGAAGCAAGCCCCTTCTTCTGGTTCTGAAACCACCCAGATCCGCCCTCCGTGAACTTCGACGATCCGTCGGCATACCGAAAGCCCGACCCCATAGCCGGTGGTGCGATTCGAGGTTTGGGGCAAGCGAACGCGATCCAGAAAAATGCGTTGCTGCTCCTCCTCCGGAATCCCTGGTCCGCTGTCGCAAACGCTCACTTCAACCCACTGGCTGGTTCGATGCAGCATCGTCAGGGTGATGTGACCACCATTTCCGGTGTATTTCAGGGCATTCTCGAGCAGGTTGAGCAACACCTGGCGCATGCGTCTCTGATCCGCAAAGACCTTCGGTAGATCGATAGGAATATCCGTGCGGATTTCAACATTTCGTCCGAGCCAGAGCTTTTCCAGCTCAAGGATCACTTCTGCCGAAACACTGGCCAAATCAAGCCGCTGCGGGTTGAACAGGGTTTCCCAACGCGTCGTGCCAACTTCCAGCAGATCTTTGGAGAGCGCTTCCATCTCTTCGAGTCTGCGGGTGATCACATCCTGAAAACGGTTCATGTCGATCTGTCCGAGCCGCTGGCTTTGAAGCGCAAGGGCCGCGGCGGTCAGAGGGGTCCTCAATTCATGGGCCACCATTCGCAGCAGCCGCTCCTGGGCGTGAATTCGATCGATCAGCGTTTCGTTCTCCTGGCGGAGAACGAGGAGCTGGTCTTCCAGCTGGAGTTCTTTCTGCGTACGGCTGCCGTCCAGTTCCGTGGGCCGAAG
Organism: uncultured Synechococcus sp.; assembly: GCA_964546675.1. Lineage (GTDB taxonomy): Bacteria > Cyanobacteriota > Cyanobacteriia > PCC-6307 > Cyanobiaceae > Parasynechococcus. The sequence continues at coordinate 1,326 of CAZJLQ010000314.1, read as the reverse complement.
GCTCAAGCCAAGGCCGCTGACCACCCCGTCTTGCTGCCAGCGAGGGACCCAGCCCTTGAGTTGTTGGAGGATGTTGCTGCCTGCAAACACCTGTTTGGGTGATGGGGCGAGTTTGATGAGGGCTGGTGTAACGACCAGCCTGTGCAACTCCAACAGCTCAGGCTGCTGTGAAGGGTCCGCAACCTGAAGGGTGACTTCGAAACCGACGTCTTCCCGCTCGAGATACTGAACCAAACCGCGGAGATCATTTCCGGAGAGGTGGTGCCGCGCCGCGACCAGCAAAAGTTGAAGCTGCTGACGTCCTTTGGGTCCGTCATCCTTCACGCAACATCAGGCCGGAGAATCGAAGGCTCACCTTATGGGTTTTTGACTAGCGCGGCATCTGGGCTAAGACAAACAAGAAGATCTTGTTGCCCCCGAGGCGCGGTCCATGTCGCTTTTCTCCGCGAAAAACCGCATACCACTCACGGCGCCAAGAGCTGTGAACGAATCTCCATCGGTCAACGTCGACAGCAATCTCAGACGTTGGTTCGCCCGAAACCTGGGCCTGTGGCGTTCAAGGCGTCAGTACCTTTTTAATGACAATCAGGTTTTCCATCTGGATATGAATCTCAAGATGGAGGCCTTCGCTCAGCCTCAAGCCGGTGAAACGCGATATCGATTCAGCTGGTGGTCCGATGAATCCGATCAGCATTCAGATGCGTTTTTCGCAAAGAAACCTTGGTACGAACGCAGCGGTGTGATGGAGGCCACCCTCTGGGGGCATCAGTTGCAGCGCAGCCGCGGATATCTCAATACCGATCCCGTGCGGACAAGGCTCCGTCAGGTTGACGAGCATGAAACCATTCTTGAGTCCCACTATCAGCAATGGGACATCCTCGAGCACATTCGTCTTGTGGATCAAGACCGCTATCGCTACCGCGCGATTTACAGCTGGGAAAATGGGGAGCTCGTCATCGTTGAGCACCACCACGAAATCAGGGTCGAAGATCCGCTTCCCCCCATCCAGGACGCGTGACAAATTCGTGGCTGGTCCAGTTTGAGACGGCCGCCACAGTCAGCACATGCCATATTCATGCAGTTCGAAGCTTTGGCACTGGCCGGGGACATGTTTTCAAAAATTTTCCTAGCGGTAGCGACGAATCTCGCACTCGCTACCTCAGTTCTGGCCCAGGGACAACCCGCCCAGCAGAGAGCTGCCACCCCGGAAGAGATGAATACATACACGGTGATCAGTGCTGTCACCCTTTGTCAGGCAAGAAAACTCGGCATTGATTTTGAGAAGTCGTTGACGATCGGAGCGACAGGTTTCTATTCGGCTGTCGC
>CAZJLQ010000313.1:0-2247 GCA_964546675.1 uncultured Synechococcus sp. | reverse complement strand
CTTTTGGGGGGTATGGCTCTGCTTGATGCTGGTTTTACAGGCTCAGTCTTGATTTGATCTGGGAATTTTTGTTGGAAAGTTGGTTTTTTGTATGAAATGGGCAGTTGCGTGCTGGGGGATCCTTGTCCATCGTTTCGTCCCCGAGTTTTTCGTGTTGTCTTCGGCTGGAGATCATGGGTTGTGGCGGTGGTTGAACCATGTTTTGCATTTGAAAGTGGGGTGCCGGCCGAAATCGCAGAGTCGTGTTGGCTGACGAAGGGATGGGTTGACGAGTTGCTCCTTGTTTGAGGCATCGATCGTTCTTGCCTGTTGTGTTGGTTGCTCGCCGGCTTGCCTGCTCACAGCGCCCGGTACTGGATCAAGTGGTTGTTGTTCGAACTCATCGCCAGTTATTTGATTTCATTCGTCTTAAAACATTTGAAAGAGTGTCAGTCACCAGGCGCATCGACCCCCGCAGTTTTCCTTAAAGTCTCAGATCAAATCCAGCCTCTTGATGCGCTACGACCCCGGTCGCGATCTCCTGTGGTTGCTCCTGCGCCCATGGATCGCCATCCCGCGACTGGTCCACGTGTTGTGGTCGCTAGGGGGGCTTGTTTTGGTTCTGCTTCTCCAGGGGTCCAGTTCGAACCCGGATGTCCAGAAGGGATTGGCTCGGCGGATTCTCAACACCCTGACCAACCTTGGTCCTTGTTTCATCAAGCTCGGACAGGCCCTGTCGACCCGGCCGGATCTCGTACGACGCGACTGGCTTGAGGAGCTGACGCGACTGCAGGACGACCTGCCCGCCTTCGATCACTCCATTGCCCTGCAACGCATCGAGGACGAGCTCGGCGCCCCTGCCGATCAGTTGTTTGAGGAATTTCCGGATCGGCCTGTTGCCGCGGCCAGCCTTGGGCAGGTCTACAAAGCTCGGCTGCAGGGTCAGGCCTGGGTTGCCGTCAAAGTGCAGCGTCCTGGTTTGAGCTTCATTCTCCGCCGCGATCTGGTTCTGATTCGGCTGCTCGGAACCCTCACGGCGCCGCTGCTGCCACTCAACCTTGGTTTTGGTCTTGGCGGCATCATCGATGAGTTTGGTCGCAGTCTTTTCGAGGAAATTGATTACGAACTGGAAGCCAACAATGCCGAGCGCTTCGCCGTTTTATTCGCCAATAACCCTGCCGTTTACATCCCCCGCGTCGAACGGTTGCTCAGCTCGCGGCGGGTGTTGACCACCGCGTGGGTGGATGGGTCCAAGATGCGCGACGCTTCAGAGCTCGAAGCCCAGCGCCTTGATCCCACGGCGCTAATCCGAACAGGGGTGATCAGCGGTTTGCAGCAGCTCCTCGAATTCGGTTATTTCCACGCTGACCCCCATCCAGGCAATCTTTTTGCTCGCTCCGGACGCAGTGGAGATCTCGGTCACATCGGCTACGTCGATTTCGGGATGATGGATTCGATCAGTGACCATGATCGTCTGACCTTGACGGGTGCAGTCGTGCACCTAATCAACAAAGATTTTGTCGCCCTAGCGAAGGACTTTCAGGATCTCGGTTTTCTCAGCCCAACAGCAGATCTCGATCCGATCGTCCCTGCCCTTGAAGAGGTGCTGGGAGGCAGCCTCGGTGATTCGGTGGGGTCCTTCAACTTCAAGGCGATCACGGACCGGTTTTCGGAGCTGATGTTCGATTACCCCTTTCGCGTGCCGGCTCGTTTCGCTCTGATCATTCGTGCAGTCGTCAGCCAGGAGGGCCTGGCCCTTCGCCTTGACCCTCAATTCCGGATCATTGCCGTTGCCTACCCCTACGTTGCACGGCGCTTACTCGCCGGCGACACCCGCGAGATGCGTGACAAGTTGCTGGAGGTGATTTTCGATGGCAACGGCCGATTGCGGATTGATCGCCTTGAAAGCCTGTTGCAGGTTGTCGGCCAAGATGCGCCCACTCCTGGCAAGGATTTGATTCCAGTGGCTGGTGCCGGTCTGCGCTTGCTGTTCAGTCGTGATGGTGCCGATCTGCGACGCCGACTTCTTCTGACCTTGATCCGTGATAACCGACTTCACACCGATGACGCCCGTGCTCTGGCCGGTTTGATCGCTCGCACCTTTGGCCCTGCGCGAATAGCTGGTGGTTTGCTCCAGCAGCTCAATCCGCTTGCAGCTGCATGAAAGAAATGAGATCGATGTTCAAGTTCGATCATCAATGAATGGAAATCATTTGTAGAGTGGGCATCGAAGAAAAGTTGACTGGTTTTGTGCGCTTCTGGTTTTTG
>CAZJLQ010000312.1:0-2258 GCA_964546675.1 uncultured Synechococcus sp. | reverse complement strand
CCCTGATCCGCAAGGAAACCAGCGAACTGCTGATCAATGGGATCCGAGATGATCGGGTGCATCAGGGCATGGTCAGCATCACCGAAGTGGAGGTGTCGGGAGACCTACAGCACTGCAAGATTTTCGTGAGCATCTTCGGGGAGGAAAGCGACCGTCTTCAAGTGCTCGAGGGGCTGCGAGCCGCGAGTGGTTATCTGCGCGGCGAACTCGGCCGACGCTTGCAGATGCGTCGAGCACCAGAGGTGGTCTTTCACCTCGACCGGGGGATTGAAAAAGGCACCTCCGTGCTCGGTTTGCTGAACCGTCTGGAAGACGAGCGCCAGGAACGTGGAGAGATCCCCCCCAGCAGTGATGCGCTTGAAGCCGACTGACTCCCTGCCCGACCGCACGCTGCGATCTCGCGTGGCTGAATTGCTGGTGGTCAGGGCCAGCGGACATCTTGAGGATCAGCAACGGCGCTACCCCCGCTGGGAGCTGAGCAACGACGCACTGAAGCAACTGCTTGGCAGCGGCGTTGGTGGGGTAATCCTGCTTGGGGGCAGCGCAACGGAGCTGCAGCAACGCACCGCCCAACTCCAACGCTGGGCTCAGCACCCACTCCTGCTCTGCGCTGATGTGGAGGAGGGCGTCGGCCAGCGCTTTGAAGGAGCGAGCTGGCTTGTGCCGCCCCTGGCGCTTGGGCGCTTGTACCGCCAGCAGCCTGATCGAGCCGTTGCACTGGCGGAGCGTTATGGACGATGCACCGCCGAACAGGCCCGGCGTTGCGGCCTCAACTGGGTGCTTGGCCCCGTATGCGACGTCAACAACAACCCGGCCAACCCGGTCATCAATGTGCGCGCCTGGGGAGAAGATCCAACCACCGCCGGCACACTGGCGGCGGCCTTCCAACGCGGACTGTCCTCAGCAGGGGTGCTCGGATGCGCCAAACACTTCCCAGGCCATGGCGATACGGCCAGCGATTCCCACCTGGATCTGCCTGTTCTGCCCCACAACCGCAAACGGCTCGAGCAGATTGAGTTGCCACCCTTCCGCGCCGCCATCGCCGCCGGTGTGGACAGCGTGATGACGGCACATCTCCTGCTGCCGCAGCTCGATCGAAACCAACCGGCAACGCTCTCAAAAACGGTGCTCACCGCATTGCTGCGTGAGGAGTTGGGCTTTGAAGGGCTGATCGTGACTGACGCGCTGGTGATGGAAGCGATTGCAGCGCGGCATGGGGCGGGGGAAGCGGCCGTGCTGGCGTTTGAAGCCGGAGCCGACCTGATCCTGATGCCTGCGGATGCCGAAGCCGCGATCAACGCTCTGTGCGAGGCCTTCAAGGCGAAACGCTTGCCGCTCGAGCGATTGGATCACGCCTTGCAACGGCGCCGCACAGCTCTGGAACGCGTTGTCCGCCCGGCCAAGCCAGAGACAACGATCAGCGTGCCAGCCGACCGGCAACTGGAAGCCGAGCTGGTTCAAGCCTCCCTCACATACCGCTCCACGGCAGGAATCGGTGCAGCAACCGGCATCAACCTGATTCGCGTGGATGGGGTGTTTCCCTGCCCAGCACTCCAGGGCACGGCACCAGCCCGGCAACTGCCGGAGCAATGGGGGTATCGCAGTGTGGTGATCCATGGCCAGGGCGTCTCCCCCTGGCAGGACGACCCGGAAGCCCCGCTCGCCTTGAACCGACTTGGAGAAGGGCCGGTGGTGCTGCAGCTGTTTCTGCGCGGCAATCCCTTCCGCGGCGGGAAGGACAGCCAGGAACCGTGGAAGGCCGCCGTACAGCAGCTGCAGCGTGTCGGACGGTTGGCGGGTCTGGTGGTGTATGGCAGCCCCTATCTCTGGGAGGAGCTGGAGCCGTTGCTGGAGCCACATCTCCCCGCAGCATTCAGCCCGGGCCAGATGCCAGAAGCGCAGCGACAGGTGTTGGAGAGACTGCTGGACAAATCTGGATCTTCAATCGCGCCAAGGGATTTCACCGACTGACGCGAAGAAGCGCCCTAACCTCTCGCCCATCTGACAGCCGCCGCCGATGCTCAGCCTCTCGATGATCGTGCGCAATGAGGAAGACAAGCTGGAGGCCTGTCTGGCATCGGTCAAGGGATTCGCCGATGAAATGGTGGTGGTCGACACCGGCTCCAGTGATGGCACGATCGCCGTCGCCGAGAGCGCCGGTGCTCGGGTGGAACGGATGGAGTGGCCCGGTGATTTCGCCCCAGCCCGCAACCGCGCCCTCGACTTTCTCAATGGCGACTGGGTGCTGGTGCTCGATG
>CAZJLQ010000311.1:0-2265 GCA_964546675.1 uncultured Synechococcus sp. | reverse complement strand
GCACTGGGTGCAGCCGATGCAGGTGTCGTAGATCTTGACGGCGTGGGACATGCCCTGTGCTGATCGATGGCTTGGGACCAAACGTACCTGCCATGACGCACCCCGTGGCGCGGGCCGTCACTGTTGTTAATGACGCCGAATTCCTGGGCCTCAAGGCGTGCCCGTAGGATGCAGCGTCCCGTTGCCACGGCTATGTCCCAGGAAGCGATCCTCGAAAAAGTGCGTTCGATCGTTGCGGAGCAACTCAGCGTCGATGCTGCTGAGGTGAAGCCGGAATCCAACTTTCAGAACGACCTGGGCGCTGACTCCCTGGACACCGTTGAACTCGTGATGGCTCTGGAAGAAGCGTTCGACATCGAAATCCCCGACGAGGCGGCCGAGGGCATCACCACCGTGGGCGATGCCGTCAAATACATCGAAGACAAGCAGGCCTGAGGAACGGCATGGTGGACGGTCTTCATCGCGTCGTGGTCACAGGGCTCGGCGCGGTTACACCGATCGGCAACACGGTTCAGGACTACTGGGATGGCATCACCTCCGGCAGGAACGGAGTCGAAGCCATCACCCTGTTCGACGCGTCGTCTCATGCCTGCCGTTTTGCGGCAGAGGTGAAAGCGTTCAACCCGTCCGGATTGATTGAGCCCAAAGAGGCGAAGCGTTGGGATCGATTCTGCAAGTTCGGGGTTGTCGCGGCCAAGCAAGCCATTGCGCATGCCGGCCTTTCGATTACGGATGAAAACGCCGAGCGAATCGGCGTAATCATCGGCTCTGGCGTCGGTGGTCTCCTGACCATGGAAACCCAGGCCCATGTCCTCGAGGGCAAGGGTCCCGGGCGGGTGAGCCCGTTCACGGTGCCGATGATGATTCCCAACATGGCGACAGGCTTGGCAGCCATCGCGCTCGGCACCAAGGGGCCGAGTTCAGCGGTCGCCACGGCTTGCGCCGCTGGATCCAACGCCATCGGTGATGCCTTCCGGCTGCTGCAGCTCGGCAAGGCCGATGCGATGGTTTGCGGAGGTGCTGAATCGGCGATCACTCCCCTCGGTGTGGCGGGTTTCGCCAGTGCCAAGGCGCTCTCGTTCCGCAATGACGACCCCGCCACGGCCAGCCGCCCCTTCGATGCGGAACGGGACGGCTTTGTGATCGGAGAAGGGGCCGGCCTCCTGGTGCTTGAGACGCTGGAGCATGCCCAGGCCCGCGGCGCCTCGATCCTTGGCGAACTGATCGGTTACGGGATGACCTGTGACGCCCACCACATCACCTCCCCAACCCCTGGCGGGGTCGGAGGTGCCGAGGCAATGCGACTGGCGATGAGCGATGCCGGAATCGACCCTTCCGAGGTGGATTACGTGAATGCCCATGGCACCAGCACACCGGCGAACGACAAGAACGAAACTTCAGCAATCAAAACTGCGCTGGGGGATCGTGCCCACCAGATCCCAGTGAGCTCCACCAAGTCGATGACCGGTCATCTGCTTGGTGGATCGGGCGGTATTGAGGCCGTGGCTTGCATTCTCGCGATCCAAAACGGTGTGGTGCCACCCACGATCAACCACAGCAATCCCGATCCTGACTGTGATCTGGATGTCGTACCAAACACCGCCCGAGATCACAAACTGACAACGGTGTTGTCCAACTCCTTCGGCTTCGGCGGTCACAACGTCTGCCTTGCCCTTCGACAGATGCGCTGAGCGGCGACGCCACTCCCATCGGTCAAACTCTTACCCAATTTCCTTAACAACCATGGTCGCTGCTCCCGCTTCTCTCGACACGCTCTGCATCAACAGCATTCGCTTTCTCGCCGTTGATGCGGTCAACAAGTCCAAAAGCGGGCACCCCGGACTGCCGATGGGATGCGCACCGATGGGGTACACCCTTTGGGACAAATTCCTGAAGCACAACCCGAAGAATCCCAAGTGGTTCAACAGGGACCGCTTCGTGTTGTCGGCGGGCCATGGCTGCATGCTGCTCTACGCGCTGCTCCACCTCACCGGGTACGACTCGGTGACGATCGACGACATCAAAACCTTCCGTCAATGGGGCTCCAAGACCCCCGGTCACCCCGAAACTTTTGAGACTCCCGGGGTTGAAGTCACCACCGGTCCCTTGGGCGCTGGCATCTCAAATGCGGTCGGCCTGGCGATCGCTGAATCCCACCTGGCGGCCAAATTCAACAAGCCCAATGCCACGGTTGTGGACCACTACACCTATGTGGTGATGGGTGATGGCTGCAACCAAGAAGGTGTGGCCTCCGAAGCCGCCTCC
>CAZJLQ010000310.1:0-2268 GCA_964546675.1 uncultured Synechococcus sp. | reverse complement strand
CATCAGCAGAGTGATAGATTAGGAAGAAATTTTCAAGCGGAAATCACGCGATTTTCCCTAGGCCATGTCTGAACGATTTGACATTTTATTTGAGAGATTTTCAGAGGAATCTGCAATCGAATTATTAAAGACGCCACCCGACAAATTAAGCAATCCTGTTGACAAATACATGGCGGCCACCCGCTTGGCGGCCTGTAATAGCGATCGTTCTTTGCAAGCGTTGATCCAAGCCACTGATCTCGACCCAGACAACCTGTTCAATCGAATCACACGACGAAAAGCGCTTGAGGCTCTCGGGCGGCGCAAAAACGCCTCTGCATTGCCCTTTTTGTTCAAAGCTCTGGATTTCGATGACGAACCATCCGTCATCAATGCCATTGATTCAATCGCCCAGATCAGCGCACCATTGTCAGACGATCAATGCAAAAAACTATTAGGCGCCCTCGAAGGAAGCGATACCCAAAAACGATGTGCGATCCAAGCCCATACCCGATTGCAGCTAAGAAGTGGGGCTCGACAGATCAGCACACTGGTCAATGACACCAACCCACTCGTAGCAGGAGCTGCAAGAGCTTTTGACGCACGTGTCAACGGTCATCTTGACCAGCTGGAGCCTTTGGTTAGCCAACTCAAAGATCCAGTTCCAGGACGGAGGCGCTCCGCTGTGATCGATCTGGGCGATGCAGGGGATGTGACCAAAGTTGTGCATCTCGTCTCCTGCCCTGTGTCGATGCCTTTAAGAGCGAAAAGTGCCTTCCAACTTGTGGACCCTGAAAAAACGGGTGGCGTCCCTGACGCTTATCGACAAGCCATCACAGAACTCCTTCAGGACGATCCAAGAAACCTTCACTTACAACCTGAATGGATATGCGAAGCATCAACACTCGAAATCGAAACGAATCTCCAACATCGGGACGAAGGTAAACAGTATGGAGGCGCCGCCAGCCTGTTGAGCATGACCAAGACAGCTCAGCTGGAAACGATTGACCATCTCCACGATCGGCTTTGGAGCGACTATGGAGCCAATTACCTGCTGACCTCTGCAGTGGGTCTGAACATCATTGAAGAGCGCAGTGAACTGGTGCGAACTGCACTTGCTGAAGCACTACCCCAGTACGCAAAGTCGAGAATTGCAGCGGCGTGGGCATGTCTGAGGCTTGAACTCAGCGATCAGGTGGATTTGCTGCGAGAAATTCACTCCTCAACGCGCTGGATACCACTGAAGTGGAGCTGCGAACAGGTGCTTAAAAAGTTGTCATAAGGCGGGGCAATCCCAGCCGCTCAAATGACACAAAAACAAGCAAAGGGCTCTTAATCTTTTGTTCGGATTCCCGTTTTGCAAACTTGTGTGTCCTGACATTATCTTCCTGCCGGATGACCGAGAAAGCAGGGTTACTGTCATCCGTGATGCGGATTTGCATCCCCCAACAACGTTCCCACAACCATGCTCGACGCATTCTCCAGGAAGGCCGTCTCGGCCGACTCCAGCGGTGCATTCATCGGCGGAGGCGAGCTGGCCTCCCTGAAGTCCTTCATTTCTGAAGGCAACAAGCGTCTCGACGCAGTGAATGCCCTGTCCTCCAACGCTGCCTGCATCGTTTCCGATGCTGTCGCCGGCATTTGCTGCGAGAACACCGGCCTGACCGCTCCTAACGGTGGTGTGTACACCAACCGTAAGATGGCTGCCTGCCTGCGTGACGGTGAGATTGTCCTTCGCTATGTGAGCTACGCCCTGCTGGCCGGCGATGCCTCCGTGCTGCAGGATCGCTGCCTGAACGGTCTTCGCGAGACCTATGCCGCTCTGGGCGTTCCTACCGGTTCCGCTTCCCGCGCTGTTGCGATCATGAAGGCTGCTGCTGGTGCACTGATCACCAACACCAACAGCCAAGCCAAGAAGATGCCTGTCACCCAGGGTGACTGCTCCAACCTCTCCGGTGAAGCTGCCAGCTACTTCGACATGGTGATCAGCGCCATCAGCTGAGCCAGTTCTGATTAATCGTCCAACCCCACTTACTTCCTCATCATGAAGTCCGTCATCACAACCGTTGTCGGAGCTGCCGACAGCGCTTCCCGCTTCCCCTCAGCCTCCGACATGGAGTCTGTGCAGGGTTCAATCCAACGTGCAGCTGCTCGTCTCGAAGCTGCTGAGAAGCTTGCTGCTAACTACGACGGAATCGCTCAGCGCGCTGTTGACGCTGTCTACGCCCAGTACCCCAACGGTGCGACTGGCCGTCAGCCCCGTCAGTGTGCAACTGAAGGCAAGGAGAA
>CAZJLQ010000309.1:0-2285 GCA_964546675.1 uncultured Synechococcus sp. | reverse complement strand
GTAAGTCCAGAACTTCGGAAAAAGGACGGCTTGCGAAGCCGGGATCGGCGATCAGCCTGATCTTGACTCCGGCATCCGCTCGTTTGCGCAGTACATCGGCAAGTTGCTGCGCGGAAAAGACAAACAGCGCCAGATCAATGCTCTCTTTTGCCTTTAACAGTTGCTCTTCGAGAACATTCAGGCCGTGGTTTGGATTGCTTTTGGAGTGGGGAGCGAACAACACCTCAACCTTGGCCTCGCCCACCTGCACCGACTGAGTGGGGCCTGATTGTTTCTGCAGCCCGAAGCGGCTGTTGTGTTGACCGCCTGGCCCATCACCCCAGAGGCGATGGAACTCATTGCGGAACAGCTTGGCCAGCGCCTTGCTTTTTAAGCGCAGCAAATGGTTGACGTTGCCCCGTGATGAGGGGGCGCCAGCATCGCCATGGATTCCAGAGCTTGTCGTGTTTGCGCTGCCGGTGAGCACGATCTCCTGATCGATCACCAGGAATTTGTGGTGCATCAAGCCACTGCCGCGACTGCCGTCCTCTGTGTCGTCGATGATTGGGACCCTTGCATCACGCAACAGGGCGATTGCATCACCGTGGGCGGCTTCTGCGGGTGTGGTCACACCATCACCGTTTGCATCGGCCAGATCCAGCAATCGTCGTCGTCGTTGCCGTTGGTGGTTGGTCAAGCTGGAGATTGTCTGCCGGCTCCAGGGGCTGCTGTAGTTGTTCTCAAGTACCACCTTCACCACAACCCCCCTGTGCCTTGCACTGATCAAGGCCTCAGCGACGGCGGGCAGGGTCAACTCCTGCATGGCCATCAATATTTCCTGTTCAGCACTGCCGATCGCATGGATGAGTTCCTGTTCAAGATCATCTCCAGGGCGCCATCGCCCTGAGATTGGGCTGATGTAACCGGACTGTTGGCGATGGTTGAAAAGAACTGAAAACTCTTTGGGGTTATTCAGCTCAACTGGTTCGGGGCCAATGATGCGCCCCATCTGGCTGCAGGCGCAACAACAAATTGCCAATGGAATGATGGCGTGGTTCCACATTCAGTGCCGACGGGTAAGACAAGATCTACTCACCATCAGCATTCCCCTTCGAACCGTATTGGGAACTAATGGGGCATTTCAGATGTTTTGAGCATGGCAACGAACCAAAGCGAACTAAGCACGAGAGCAACGGCAACACCGGCTCCGATACTCACCTTGTTCATCACGATCGGAACAAGAATTGGAAAGACCATCGCCCCCGCTAAGGGGGTGATGGCGACGAACCAACGCAACATATTCAGCGAAGACGTCTGATTCAGAACCACTCAGCGCGAGCTTCGCTCGCGGGATTGCTGTTGTCTTCTGGTGTGCGGCGTTGGAAATTCAAGGTGATATTCCGCTTCTGCTCCCCATCGGCAGCTGTGGCTTCGATGGCATACACCTGATCGCCATCGCGGAAGGGAACCTGAATTCGGAAGGTTCCGTCCGTGGACAGAGGGACGTCTTCTCCACCGATTGTGAGGCGGGCAGAGGGATCAGTTGCTCCGTACACAATCAGCTCGGCGTCGGCGACGAGCCAGAAGGAACGCTGACGAGGTGCAACGCCACCGAGGCCGGATTCATTGCGTCCGCTGGCCCATAAGCCGATACCGGAATCACTCAGGCCGTACAGATCGGAGTCGGAAGCGGAATCGCCTGCTTCCTGGAATTCTTCAGATCCAACCCGACGACGGCGGAAATGAACTGTGGCGCTTTGGTAAAGACGCTCGTGCAATCCGCTATCGCTTGGCTCGGCCGGAGGAGCCACCGGAGTGGGTGCCGCAACCGGAGCCGATTGCTCAAGGCTGAAGGGAACAAACTGATCAAGGATTTGCTCACTCGGGTGGAGAGCAGGAACGCGCGCCACGGATGAAAATGCAAGCGACATCCATGAATTGCTGATTCGATAACCGAGTTCAACCCGGTAATCACGATCACAGAGGGGAACCGGCAAGTACCACTCGGTGCTGTGGCTGTCGACAGGAACTTCCTGCAGGGTGTGGGGATGGGCACTCCCGTCGTGAATCCCGGTGACGTCGGCTAAGCGAAGGCAGAGACGACTGGCACCTTCTTTCTGAGCCCGCTTGCGGTCTTCTTCAGAAATCTCCCAGAACACATAGGCCCATTGGGGATCACGAGGTAGAAATACAACACGTGTCTCGGTATTGGAGATCGCGGGGGGGGAAAGCTCGGCTTCGATGGCTTTCAGGTCTCCACCGCGTTGCTCCTGGCGTTGAGCGACTTCCCCGACCAGGGTCTCCTT
>CAZJLQ010000308.1:0-2298 GCA_964546675.1 uncultured Synechococcus sp. | reverse complement strand
CACAGAGACCTATCGAGCAGAGGACGGCTTCTACCTTCCCAAGGGCGAAGACAGGATCCTGGAAATCACAGAAATACTCACAAAATATATTTCATGCGAGGGTGAGCAATATCACCAAAATAACCACAAATCTGGCTTCATTAAATCATGACCAAAGTCGACATCACAATCGTTGGAGCAGGACTCTCAGGGCTCATCGCTGCCAGGGAAGCCAAGAAAAAAGGCTATAGCGTCAAAGTGCTCGAGGCCCGGAGCCGTGTTGGTGGCAGGATGTTCAATCAGATCACTCCGAGCGGTGGGATTATTGATCTTGGTGGGCAATGGGGTGGTTATACACATCACCGCTTAGAACAATTGACCGACGAGCTAGGCCTTCAACGACATCCAAGCTTTTACGACGGCAAAGGAATATTTATTTGGGATGGCGAAAAATCAATCGCTGATATCAGCATCATGCCAGGCGAAGTTGAATCAGTTGGCTTTTTTATCGCGAGCGGTTTAAACATCAAAGACGAAGAGAAGTCCTCTGCCATTGATTTATGGAACAAGCTATTGGCCATCAGCGAGACCATTGACCCAAGCCAACCTTGGCTGGCACCTCACGCCGAAACATTAGACAAAACAACAGTTTCTCATTGGCTCGAGCAACAGAATGGATCTCGCCTAGCCCAATGGCTTTTTGCCTACAATTGCACTGGCGGAACTGGAACAGGAGGGTATGAGCCGTTCGAATCCTCTGTTTTACATCTTGCCTTCGGCCAGAAAGTGGCCCCCCAAAGTGGCGGGGGAGAGGCGTGGCTCATCACCAAAGGAGCAGGGGAAGTTGCAAAGATCCTTGGTGAAGAAATGAAAGACCATATCGAATTATCTGCCCCAGTCCAGGAAATCACGCAAACAGATCAATGTATTGATGTTTTTTATGGTTATGGCACGAACAAATGCATTACTTCAAATGCAGTCATTGTCGCCATACCGCCGGTCTTGCGCCAAAAAATAACCTTTAATCCTGGGCTTGAAAGCGAGTACCGACAATTTCTTCAACGCTCCCCAATGGGCACAAAATTCAAAGTTCTAGCTGTCTATGAAGAGGCCTTCTGGAGAGAAGAGGGATTCTGTGGTGCAGGACAAGGTAATTTAAACTTGCTAGAGCAAACTGCAGATAGTGGCCCTCCAGAAGTTAATCCTGGAGTTCTTGCTTCATTTGTTTCCGGACATCGAGCTTCTCTTCTAAATCGCCTCCCGGATAGAGAACAGCGACGCCTGATTCTTGAAGATCTTGTTCGCTATTGGGGGCCAAAGGCTGCCGACCCCCTCGATCTTGTTGTCCAGCGCTGGATCGACGAACAGTGGACCACCGGTGGCTACACCGGGTTCCGAACCCCAGGAGCCTGGACCGGATTCGGCACCACCTGGCAGCAACCCCACGGCAAAATTTTCTGGGCTGGCACAGAAGAATCCACCCGCTGGCCCGGCTATTTCGAGGGTGCTATTGAAGCGGGAATCCAAGCCGTTGACCGCGCTGCAGCAGCCTTGGATGGAGGCAACAAATAAGCCGACTCCCCAACGATTGCGCTCAGGTCAGCCCCCCTTGGCCTCAACCAACAGCAGCCGCCGAGCCACTGCTTCGGCGGCCCGGATTCCATCAATTCCAGCCGAAAGAATCCCACCGGCGTAACCGGCCCCCTCACCAGCGGGGATCAAACCCTCAGTGTTGAGAGATTCCATGTCTTGATCCCGTGGAATGCGAACCGGTGAGGAGGTGCGCGTTTCAACCCCGGTCAGGACCGCATCGGGATGGTCATAACCCGGCAAACGTTTGGCAAACACCGGCAAAGCCTCCCGCAATGCCGCAATCAAAGGGTCTGGCAAGGCCTGCGCTAGGTCCGCAGGAGCAACACCGGGCTGATACGACGCCTCAATCTCGCCGAGGTGGGTGGAAGGCCGCTGCGCCAGAAAATCCTCCAAACGCTGGGCAGGCGCTGCGTAGGTTTCCCCGCCCAACACAAAAGCACGCTGTTCTAAATCCCTTTGGAGGGCAACCCCTGCTAAGGGATCTCCCGGACAACGTTCATAGGGAGCAAGGTCCTCTGGCTCCAAAGTCACCACCAACCCACTGTTGGCATTGCGTTCGTTACGGGAATGTTGACTCATCCCGTTGGTGACCACCCGTCCCTCCTCAGACGTCGCTCCCACGACAAAACCACCTGGACACATGCAAAAGCTGTAAACACACCGCCCATTGCTGGCGTGGTGCACCAGCTTGTACTCAGCCGCACCAAGGCGTGGATGCCCAGCCAT